>CAZJZA010000108.1:0-6225 GCA_964550355.1 uncultured Halobacteriales archaeon | reverse complement strand
CAAGACGGATCGTGCCATTCCCGGCCGAAACCAAGACGGATCGTGCCATTCCCGGCTGAGAACGAGACGAATCATGCGGTAATACACACCCTATATTGGAGAAAGCAATCTCACGAACGCCCGAAGCAAAAAAACCGCACCGGAAGAGATCCCATCGGTACCGCAGGCAAAGAGATGAGCGGCCGTCGTTATCTGGCTGCAGCCGCGATCCGTTCTTTTTCCTCTTTCTGGTTGACGGCGTAGGCCTGCACGTCGCCTTCGGCCGCCCCGATCAGTTGCTGAGCGAGTGCCTCCTCGACGTCGGTGGGACTCTTATACGAGGCACCGTAGGTGCCTTCAGCAAGGAACTTAAGCGCCTGGTCGACCCGGCGCTGGGGAGCCGTGTCGACGGCTTTCGGGACCGAAATTCCACCGTACTTCAGGCGGACGGTCTCCTCGCGGGGCGCGGCGTTCTCGATCGCTCGAACGAGCACCTGAATCGGGTTCTCCTCGGATTGTTCGTGGACGATTTCGAACGCTTCGCGAACGATATTGAGCGTCTGCTGTTTCTTTCCGGTGTTCTCCTGGGTCTGCATCAGCCGGTTCGCGAGACGCTCGACGACGCTGATCTCGGATTTCTTGAATTGCTTTGCCGCGTGACGACCCATCGTGTGGGCGACCGGAGTCACGCTGATGTAGCGGCGGGTGCTCGGGTCCGTATACTGGATGCCCGTGACGTCCCAGCGACCGAACAGCTGGGCAACTGCTGTCTCCTCGGACTCCGATTCCACTTCTTCCTCGGCCTCGACGTCGGCTTCGGGTTCGGATTCCTCTTCGGCCATTATCGCACCGGTTTCTCCGCGTTCCCGCGCACCAGTTCGATGAGCGAAACGCCGTTTACTTTCTCGACTTTGTAATTGACTCCGGAGAGGTCGCCCATGGAACCACCCTTGGCCCCACCGATGCCGGAGATCGTGACTTCGTCGTGCTCGTCGATGAAGGAAATCGCCCCGTCACCGGGAGAAAACGCCGTCACCTGTTTGCCGTTCTTGATTAGCTGGACCCGGACACACTTCCGGATCGCCGAGTTGGGCTGTTTGGCTTCGATACCGACTTTCTCGAGGACGATGCCACGGGCCTGTGGGGCACCCTCCAGCGGATCTGACTGGGTGCGAAGGCCTCGCTCCCGCCGCGCGTACTCGGAATCGGACCACCGATGATTCTGGCGGTCCTTCTTGAGCTTGCGGGCGGCGTACTTGCCGTTCGACATACGCTCGGATTACCTACGCACGTACTTAAACTCGGTCTTTCGCACCCACCTTTTACACCCACCTTTTACTTCGCTCAGTCGTTCCTCCCTCGCTCGTAAAAGCTGGACCAAAACGGTGGCTGAATCCTCGTCGTCCCCGACTTTGAAAAGCCTGGGCGCGACTCGTGTCACGTCAGCTGGATGTCGTCCACGTCGAAATGCCGCTCGGCCAATTTCTTTGCGGCCTCGATGTTCCGCCCGTTCGCTCCAATGGCTGCGCCGTGGTCAGCCCGGTCGACCTCGGCATAGGCGACAAGGTCTCCGTTCTCCGAGAGGGTCACGTTGTATACTGCCGCGGGCGCGAGTGCGTTCGCGACGAACCCTTCCGGCGTGGGAGCGTCTTCGACCAGTTCGACGTCCTCGCCGATGCGATCCTCGAGACGCTTGACGCGGCGTCCCTCCGGACCGATCGCCTGACCCATCTCCCCTGCGGCGACCACGAACAGAACCTGGTCGTGGGTCTCATCGACGACGCAGTCGACGGCTGTTGCACCCGTTACGTCCTCGAAAAGCGCGATATACCGCCTGGCCTCGTCGGTGAGGGTGACGCGCATCTCAGTCCGAACGGTGGGCCTGCATCCGCAGGTCCACGTCGCCGGTACCGAGCTTGACCGGCTTCCCGACGATAACGTTCTCAATCACGCCGTCGAGGTCGTCGACTTCGCCGTGTACCGCGGCGTCGAGGAGGTGGTTGACGGTCACCTCGAAGGCGGCCCGGGCGAGCACGCTCTTCTTGCTCCCCGAAATGCCGTGGCGGCCGATCGACTGGATCGTGCCATCGTTGGTCATGATGTCGGACACGAGCATGAGATGGCGGATGTTCACGTCACCCAACCCCTGCTCTTCGAGCGTGTCCTGTGTCTCCTCGATGATGGCCTCGCGGGCGGCCTCGACGCCGAGGACCTCGAAAATCTCGTGGATGTTGTTACAGGTCGATCGGGAGGCGTCCACGCCCTCGATGTCGAGGACGTCCTTGAACGCCGAGCCCTCGGTGTAAAGGACGAACTGCTCGCCGTCTTCGGCCTCCTCCTTCCGAATGACGACCCGGGAAATTTCCTCGATGCCCTTGAACACGACGTCCCGCAGCTGTTCGACGAGCTGGAGAAGTTCGCGGTAGCTCGGGCGCTCGGGGCCGAATTCGAGGACCAGTCCCTGGCGGGTGACCTCGACGCCGAGGGATTCGCGAATCTTCTCTGCGATCTCGCCGACGACCTCCTCGGTGTTGGTGGCCGTCGGCCACCGCTCCCGAAGCGTCTCCTCGTTGAGATCGATCCGGACGACCATGTCCGCGACGTTCGTCGAGATGTCTCCCAGAGCCAAGATCTTGGTCGCCTCGATCTGCCAGACGACCTCGTGGGCCCGGTCGCGGTCCGTGGCGTAGTCATCCGCTAAGTGAACCGTCATCATCGGGGTGTCCGGTTCCTTCCGGGCGTCCACGAGTTCGATGAGTCGGGGAAGGCCCTGTGTGACGTCGATCTCCGCCACACCGGCGTAGTGGAAGGTGTTCATGGTCATCTGCGTTCCGGGTTCACCGATGGACTGGGCGGAGACCGTCCCGACCGGATCGAGTGGATCGACCCGGGTATCGAGGTATCTGGCCTCGACTGCCTCCACGATCTCCTGGGCCTCCTCGGTCGAAACCGATCGGTCCTCGATGCTCTCGAAGACGTCGTCTTTGAGTCGGCGGGTGAGTTCTGAGTCCTCGACAACGGCCTCGATGTCGTCGCTAATCGACGTCATTGGTTCACCTCCCAACTCTCGCCGTGTTCGGAGAGGTTCGTCACCTCGTCGCGTTCGCCGAGGAAGGCGGCCTTTTCGGCCTCGTCCTCGAACTCGGCCTCGATGACGCGATCCGTGATCGCATCGACATCGATGTCGTGGTCCACCGAGGAGGAAACTTCGACCGGGCTCGTGCCGTCCTCCCCGAACTCGAATTGCACGATCGTGTCACTCGTGTCCCGCACGGTGCCGTCGTACTGGGATTCGAGTTCCGAGAGGGCGTTGATGAGCCGACGCTGGAGGTAGCCAGACTTCGAGGTCCGGACCGCCGTGTCCACCAGCCCCTCCCGACCACCCATCGCGTGGAAGAAGAACTCCTTGGGGGTCAATCCGCCCGTGTAAGAGTTCTCCACGAAACCGTGGGCATCGGCCGAAAGGTCGTGCTGTTTGAAGTGTGAAAGCGTGCGATTCTCGTAGCCGCGATTGATCCGCTCGCCCCGGACAGCCTGCTGGCCGACAGCACCGGCCATCTGGGTGAGGTTTAGCATCGATCCACGCGCCCCGGAGCGGGCCATGATGACCGCCGGGTTCTCGTCGTCGAAGTGCTCTTCTGCAATGTCTCCGGCGGAGTCGCGGGCCTTCCCCAGCGTCTGCATGATCTTCATTTCCAGGGTCTCGTCGATCGTCCGACCGGGAAGGCTCTCGAGTTCGCCCCGTTCGTAGGTTTCGATGAGTTCCTGCACGCGGTTCTCGGCGTTCTCGACGGCCTCGTCGATCTGCTCCTGGGCCGCTCCGGGGATCGTCTCGTCGTCGATCCCGATCGAGAACCCGAAGTGCATGATCGACCGGACCGCGAGCGCGGAGATCTCGTTGATCAGCTCGCGGGCCCGAGTCTTGCTGAACTGCTTTGCGACCGTGTCGACGACTTCGCCGCCAAACGCGCCGATGGCGTCCTCGTCGATCGTCCCGTCCGTGAGTTGTCCGTCCTCGATGACGACCGTATCACCGGCCGAACTCGTGAATTCGAGGTCGAGACCTGCCGGGAGCAACTCGCTGAACAGTTCCCGACCCGTCCAGGCGGGCCGCCCCTCGGCGTCCTCGGTCTCCGGCTCGGGCAACTGGTCGATGCTCGTTTGGCGGAGCAGATCGAGGGCCTGAGTCTCGTTGAAGGTCGGATTCGTATTGGTCAGCAGGTAGGTTCCCGTGATGTGGTCCTGGATGGAGCCGACGATGTTCTCGCCAAAGCGTGGGCTCAACATCTGTTCCTGCACGCGCATGAGGACACGGGCCTCGGCCCTCGCTTCCTCGTTCTGCAGTGCGTGCATGTTCATCTCGTCGCCGTCGAAGTCGGCGTTATATGGCGGACAGACCGTGGTGTTCAGCCGGAACGTCTTGTAGGGCATCACCACGACCTCGTGGGCCATGATCGACATCCGGTGAAGCGACGGCTGCCGGTTGAAGATCACGATGTCGCCATCGACGAGGTGTCGCTGGACTTCCCACCCTGCTTCGACGCGTTCGGCAAGTTCCTCGGAAACCTTCTCGGTGACCCGGACCCGTCGGCCGTCCGGGCGCGTGACGTAATTCGCGCCGGGGTGGCTGTCGGGGCCGTTCGAAACGTAGCGCCTGGCCCGTTCGAGGTTGTTCTCGTTGACGACCATCGTCTGGGTCATCTCGGTTGCGACTCGGTCGGGGACCCCGACCTCGTTCAACGAGAGAGTCGGGTCCGGACTGATGACAGTCCGGGAGGAGAAGTTCACGCGCTTCCCGGACAGCGAGCCACGGAAGCGGCCTTCTTTCCCCTTGAGACGCTGAGAGAGCGTCTTGAGTGGCCGACCAGAGCGGTGACGGGCCGGTGGGGTCCCACTGATCTCGTTGTCCATGAACGTCGTGACGTGGTACTGCAGGAGTTCCCAGAGGTCCTCGATGATCAGCTGGGGCGCACCAGCCTCGCGATTCTCCATGAACCGCTGGTTGATGCGGATGATGTCCACGAGCTTGTGGGTCAGGTCGTCCTCGGAGCGCTGGCCGTTATCGAGGGTGATCGACGGCCTGGCAGTTACCGGCGGCACCGGCAATACCGTGAGGATCATCCACTCCGGCCGAGAGTGGCTCGGATCGATGCCCAGGATTTCGAGGTCCTCGTCGGGGATATCCTCGAACCAGTCCCTGATATCCGAAGGCATCAGTTTGTTCATGTCCTCGGTCGTGAGATCCGTCGAGAGCGCCCGTTCGATGGCTTTCCGGTCTTCTTGTCGGGGTCGGAACTCCCCGGAGAGGATTTCGTTGATCCGGTCGAGGGCGATTCCAGTCTTGTCTGCCAGATTCTGTGGAGCGACGGGTTCTGCGTCCTCGTCCGGGTCGGGCTGCATCGCCATCGCCATCTGCTCTGAGTAGTCCTCGGAGAGGACCTGTTGGACCTCGTAGTAGGTCGTGGGTTTCTCGTGTTTGACGTCGTACTGCTTTTCCCCACAGTGGGGACAGACGTCGGTTTTCCGGGCCTCCCGGATCACCGCCTTCATCACGTCCGAGACGTCCTGATCCAGGCTGCGGGTTCGTTCCAGCTCGTCCTGGAATTCCGTCCTGGATTCCTCATCGAGGAGGAGCCGGGAACACTCCCGGCACGTCCCTCGAAGGAGCCGGCGGATAAGTTTCGAAAAGCCAACATGAATGACCGGGGCGGCGAGTTCGATGTGGCCGAAGTGGCCGTTACAGGAACCCGAACGCTGGCCGCAGGTCTTACACTCCAGTCCCGGGTCGATCACGCCCAGGCGCGGGTCCATCAGTCCCATATCGATGGGGAACCCGTCGTCGTCGTAGGTGTCGGCCGTGATGACCTTCGTGGCACTCATCTCTCGGTACTCCTCCGGGTCCATCAACCCGAAGCTGATCTTGCCGATCGACTTGGGGCTCTGTCCAGTTGACATTTATACGGCGTCCTCCAGTTCGAGGCGGGGGGCGATTCCGAGGGCTTTCATCTCGTCGAGCAGGAGTTTGAAAGCATAACTCATCTCGATTTCGTGGACGTCAGTTTCTTCCCCGCAGTTCGGGCAGTACACTCGACGTTCGTTGACGTTCTCCACGGCAGCCATGCCACAGTTTCCACAGACGTGGATGTACTCCTTATCAGAGGAGTCGACCAGGCGCTCTTTGAGCACCATCGCTGCGCCGTGCCCGATGACGGTGTCCCGCTCCATCTCCCCGAGGCGCAGCCCACC
>CAZJZA010000107.1:0-6229 GCA_964550355.1 uncultured Halobacteriales archaeon | reverse complement strand
TTTGGTGACCGAAACGGTCACCGTATCCCCCAGGCCGCCCTTCGGGTGTCGGTTGATCGTCCCCTGGTATCCGGAGACGCTTATCACCTTGAGTTCGCGTGCACCGGTGTTATCCGCACAGGTGATCAACGAACCCTTCTCGAGGCCAGGGGTCACGTCGGCCTTGATGGCTTCCATCAGGCGACACCCCCGTCGTCTGTCACTTCGACGACAACGTGGCTTTTCGTCTTCGAGAGCGGTCGAGTCTCTGCTATGTGGACCGCGTCGCCAACCTGCAGGTCGAAACACGCCGGGGCGTGAGCCGCGACGCGCGAACGACGTTTCATGTACCGATCGTATTTCGGTACGTACACGTCGTACTCCCGCTCGACGACGACGGTCTTCTCCATGTCCGTCGAGGCAACCGTGCCCTCGATGACCTGGCCGCGCACGGAAAGTGTCCCGTGGAACGGACAGTTGTCATCGGCGCAGGTGCCTTCCGGCTCCGTTACGTTCAATCCTATCGCCATTGTAATCGTCCTCCTGAAACGGTTCTGCGGGCGGGTCGTGAGAGCAGTCGTGTGCCATCCACCGTAACGGAGGCCGTCACCTCGCCGGTCGAGCCAGCCGACTCGGCCGGTTGGGAGACGGTCCCGGCGCCCTTCGCGGACGCCGCGGCTTCATCTGTAATCGCAAACCTGAATTCGGTTCCCGCCTTGGGAACCCGGGCCTCACCCGACGGACGCTCGATCACGAGGGTCTTCGTCGTCTCGTCGACGACGGTCCCCTCGATGCCGACCCGTGTCGGATCGGTCGAGGTACTCACTCGGACCGGGAGTCCAATGAGTTCGTGACCGGTGAGCGTCTCGGGTGAGAGTGTCATTCTTCTGTGTCCTCCGCCGTGTCGCCTTCCTCTTGCTGGATCGTCTTGATCCGGGCGACTGTTCGCCCCAATTCGCCGATCCGGGCGGGGTTTTCTGGGGCCCCACCGGCGGCCTTTACGGCCTTCGCGTTGAGGAGTTCGGTCTCGAGTTCGTCGAGTTCGGTCTCCCGCTCGGCGGGAGTCATGTCCCGAATCTCGGATGGATGGAGGATCGTCATTCCTCATCCACCTCCTCGTCCTCGTCCATTTCGTCGAGCAGCGCTTCGGCTTCGGCCTCCGCGTCCTCCTCGACGTCCTCGATCTCGGGGGCCTCGCCAGCTTCGTCGGCCGGTTCGTCGTCTTCGGCTTCGGCCTCGGCTTCTGCCTCCTCGACGTCCTCGAGGAGTTCTTCTTCGACTGCTGCCGCCTCGGCTGGCGATTCGTCGCCAGGCGTTTCGACTTCCTCGAAGTCCGCTGCGGCGGCTTCGGTGTCTTCGGGTTCGCCTTCGAGGAGTTCTTCGACGGACTCGCCCTCTTCCTCGACGACGAGGTCCGAGACGTCGGCCTCCTCGTCGATGCGGAAGTCGTCGGGCAACTCGGCGTGTGGCGGGATGATCTTCACGTTGACGCCGATCGTGCCGAGTTTCATGACCGCGACGGCCTGGCCCGCGTCGACGATCTCCTCTGCGGGTTCGCCGTTGTGCTTGATGTAGCCGCGGTTGAACTTCTCGACCCGCGATCGGGCGCCGGTCACCTTCCCGGCCAGAACGATCTCTGCGCCGAGCGCGCCGGAATCCATGATCCGATCGATCGTGGTGTGACCGGCCTTTCTGAAGTACCAGCCGCGTTCGAGCGCGTTGGCGAGGCGGTCGGCCACGATCTGGGCGTTGAGATCCGGTTCCTCGACCTCCTGAACGTCGATCTGGGGGTCTTCGAGGTTGAACCGGTCCTCGAGTTCGGTCGTGATCTTCCGGATGTTCTTTCCGCCCTTGCCGATTACCATCCCCGGCTTCTCGGCTTCGAGGACGATCTGGGTCCCCATCGGGGTGTGGGCGACTTCCATGCCGCCGTAGCCCGCTCGGGCCAGTTCATCGGCGAAGAACTCGTCGATCTGGGAGCGCTGGAGGCCCTCCTCGATGAATTGGAGTTCGTCCGCCATCAGGCATCACCCTCCTCGGGGACGGCGACGATCAATTCGACGTCCACCTCCGTGGTGTTCCAGGGCGAAGCCCGACCGAAGGCCCGTGGTTTCCGCCCCTGTCGTTCGCCGACCTTGTGGGCGGCGACGTGGGCGATTTCCATCTCGCCGGGCTCGTGACCGGCCTGCTCGGCGTTGTTCGAGACGTTTCCAAGAAGCGAGAGGAAGGCCTCGGCGGCCTTCTCGGGGTATCGTCCGGCATCCCAGCCGTCGATGTCCCCGCGGTGTCCGACACCGCTGTTGTGCTGTTTGAAGGGGACTGACTGCTCGCCCTCCCGGACGGCCTCGAGATAGTCTCGGACGTCCGGAATGGTTCGCCCCTTGATGGCGCGGGCGATGGCCTTGCTGTGCTTCAGACTAATGGGCCGCTCGCGGAGCATCCCCTTGGCGGTGGTCTCCGGGTCGGCCTCGACGCTGTAACTGATTCCCATGCTCATTTCAGTGGCACGAACTTCGAGGAGCGGGTCGCGCCGATGCCCGCCTGCCCGTGCTCGATTTGTGAGCGCGTGAGCTGGAACTCGCCGAGATAGTGCCCGAGCATTTCGGGCTCGATCTCGACGCGTTCGAAGCTCTGGCCGGTGTACACGGCGAAGGTCAACCCGACGAATTCCGGCAGCACTGGCATGTCGCGCAGATGCGTCCGGATCGGGTTGTTCGCCGTCTCCTCGCTTTCGGCCCCTCGCGCTTCTTCGAGCAGCTTCTGGTGCTCCTCTGTGAGACCACGGGTGATAGTTCGCCGCTGTCGTGCGGGAAGCAGTTCCGCGACCTCCTCGAGATCCATCGCCTGCAACTCGTCCAGTTCGTGGCCGCGATAGGTGAATTCGCCTTCGCGACCGGTTCGTAGTTCGCTCATGTTAGTTCCCTCCGCGGCCGGTTCGTCGCGAGCCGAGGTCGCCGACCTTGCGACCCGGCGGGGCGTTTTTCGAGACGCTCTTTGGGCGTCCCGGGTGCTGGCGTCCGCCACCACCGAACGGGTGGTCGACCGCGTTCATCGCGACCCCGCGAACCCGCGGCCACTTCGTGCCACGGGATTTCATCTTGTGGTATTTCGAACCCGCTTTGACGAACGGTTTCTCGGTCCGGCCACCGCCGGCGACGACCCCGATGGTCGCCCGGCAGTCCGGCGAGAGTCGCTTGACCTCGTCACTCGGGAGCTTGACGACCGCCGCGTCCCGTTCGTGGGTGACCAGGTCCGCGCTGACACCCGAAGCTCGGGCAAACTTGCCACCGTCTCCGGGCTGGGCCTCCACGTTGACGATCGGGACCCCTTCCGGAATCTCGGACAGCGGCAACGTGTTGCCCGGCTCGATAGCGGCGGTAATGCCGACCTCGATCCGGTCGCCGACTCCGACTCCCTCCGGGGCGAGGACTAGTCGCTCGTCGCCGTCTTCGAAGGCGACGCGGGCGACGGGTGCACTCCGGGCGGGATCGTGTTCGATGTCGGTGATTTCGCCCACGAGGAGGTCGCCCTCCTCGCGTTTGTGCGAGAGGTCAGCTTTGTAGCGGTGGGACGGAGCGCGGAACGTCGGCGACCCGCGGCCGCGTCGTTGTCCCTGAATGCGTCGTCCCATCTCAGAACACCCCGATTCTAGAGGCGACGTCCTGTGCCTCGTCGTCTTCTGAAAGCGTGACGATCGCCTTTTTCGTTCCCTTCATGGTGATCATGGTGTTCACGTCCACCACCTCGACGTCGTAGCGGTCCTCGACTTCCTCGCGTACTTCGAGTTTCGTGGCATCCAGATCAACGCGGAACTGGAGCTTGTTCTCGAAGTCCATATCGTTCATCGCCTTCTCGGTCACCAGGGGGTGGTCGATAACGCTCGTCATCGCCCTGTCACCTCGGCAAGACCGCTTTCGGTGAAGACGGTGAGCCGACCGACCTCGCCACCCGGGGCGAGATCTTCGGCGTTCACTTCACGGCCAGTCGCCACGGTGACGCCAGCCAGGTTGCGAGCGGCCCGCGACGGGCCGGATTCGCTCGAAGTGACGATGAGGATCGAAGAGGGACGCCGGTACTTGCGGCCACGGCGCTTGCCCTGGCCGGCCCGAATCGTCCGCCCCTCATCAGCGCGCTCGATGTCGGCCCCGACGCCGACGGCTTCGAGTGCCGAGAGCGCTTCCTGGGTCTTCTCGACTGCCTCGAAGTCGTCTTCGAGGACGATCGGGAGTTCCTCGGCGTCGAACTGGTGGCCGCGCTCGGCGACCAGTTCCGGGTCCGTCGTCGCCGCGATGGCGCTGCGGACCGCTGCCTGCCGCTCCTTGTCGTTGATAGTTCGCGTGCGATCCGTCTCGGTTTTCGGCGGATGGGCCCTGCGGCCCCCGACGGTGCTTGAAACCCGAACGCCCGTGCCCTCCGATCGGGGTACGTGGGCCATCCCACGCCCGCTCCCGAAGGATTCACCGGACGTTCGCATCCCGGCGTGCTCGTCGGCACCGTAGTCCTGTCGGCGGTTGGCCTGGGCGGCGGTGACGGCCTGCCGGACGAGGTCCGGCCGGACCGGCTCGTCGAAGACCGACGGGAGATCGACCGTGTCGACTTCCTCGCCGTCCAGGTCTCTGAGTGGTACCTGCATGATTATCCTTGATTCGAGGCTGTGCTCACGTAGCGCACCTCGGGATCGAGGCGCGGGGACTGGTTCGGCCTGACGGCCGGACGGAAACGCACCAGGCGTTTTTCCGGGCCGGGAACCGAACCCTCGACGAGCGCATACGGACCCTCGATCTCCCCGTAGTTGGGGAAGCCGCCGTCGACGGTTACGTCGTCTTCATCGCCGAATTCGATCAGGCGCTTGTTGAGTTCGGTTCGCTGGTGATAGCCGGTCTGTCCTTGCTGGGGAACCGTCGAGCGAACGCGGCTCGGGTTCCACGGACCGAGGTTGCCGATGCGGCGACGCCAACCCTGTCGGGCGTGTTTGCCCTTCCGCTTCTGGACGCCCCAGCGCTTGACGGGGCCCTGGAGGCCCTTACCCTTGGTGACACCCGCCACGACGAGGAACTCCCCGGCGCGGAACACGTCACCGAATTCGAAGCTGCCGTCTTCCTCGAGCAGATCGAGAGCGAACTCGACTCGGTCGCCAATGGTTCCGCCACCGACGCGATTTTCCATCACGTCGGGTTTCTTCCGCGGAACGCTCGGTACCTCGGCGGGGACCGTATAGGAGACGACGCGAACGTCGTCGACGTCCCCGGCCTCGAGGGCTTCGGTCAGCTGGTCTCTTTTGTCGTCCTGTGCACCGTCCGGTATGGAGACGGCTCGGTCGAGGTCGGGATGGGCGTCTGTCGCCCAGACCTCGGTGAGAGGTCTCTTTCCGTACGTCGTGTCCTGGTACACACGCACGGCTGCTACCCGCATGGGTGGGGTCTCCACGACGGTGACGGGCACGGTCGTCTCCATGCCCTCCGTCGGGGAGTTCGCCTGGTCGTCGACCATGACGACGTGGGACATCCCGGCCTTGTAACCGGCAAATCCCTGCAGGCCCACCTGCCCGTCGTCGTCGGGCCACGAGCCGAATCGTGGCACGACGCTCTGGGCGCGCTTGCGGGGGCTGAACCCCATCGAGCCTTTTCGTGGTCGGTCTGGTTGTGGCATCGTATCACTCCGTGAGCGTCAGGTGGGCGAGGGAGACGAACATCGCTTCTTCCGTTCGGACTACCTCGCTACCCTGGTCCGGGATAGTATTCAGCCAGGCGTCGAATCCGCCCGGATGATCGGTGGCGGGACGGGTCTCGCTGACCGGCGAGGGGTCCGAGTCGGCCGCCAGATCGCTCGGATCGAGTCCGAGCATCTCCGGCAGGCCACGACCCGGGGCCCCAAACGCGACGGTCAGTCCGTCCTCGACGCCTCGCGTCGCCAACTCGCCCGCCATGGACGCCGTAATCGGCGTGCCGTAGCGAGAGGTGGCGACCCGGAATCCGGCGTCGGGACGACCGAGAGCGTCCCGGAGGTCCACGCCCTCGACGACGAATCCCGGAAGGGGTTCGTCCTCGATTCGTGCGCGGACCGGTTCTCGCGAAGAGACCCTGATGGTCACGCGTTCCCCCTCCGCGACCGTCATCGAAGACGGTACGTGGAGCGAGACTGGGTGTTGCAGACCGCAATTGACCCAAACGCGCCCGTCAGATCCGACCTGGGTCACTACTCCCTGACGTATCGACCCCGAACCGCTCGATTCGGAGCCGGTCCATGACGA
>CAZJZA010000106.1:0-6241 GCA_964550355.1 uncultured Halobacteriales archaeon | reverse complement strand
CGGCAGCGAATGCCCCAAACTCCCGTTCTCCGGAAACCGTCGCAAGTCGGTGGGCCCGGAGCGAGCGGCTCAATCGCCCTTCGACGGACGCCGTTGCAAAGTCCGCAGCCCGTTCGAGAGAGGGCGTAAGCGTGAGTTGAAGGATCGCGAACGCCAGAAGGTCGGGCCCGAGTCCCACCGCTCGCGCGCGGTGGAACTGCTCCAGCCACGCGGCCCCGCGCGGACAGACCGCCTCCAGCGTCAGCTGTTCTTTGAGAAATCCCAACCCGGCCGAGAGCGAACACGGCTCACGCATCTGCGGGGACCTCCCCTCGCCCGGGCTCGCGTTGCAATCCTGACCGTTCGAGTGCGTGAGCGCGTGTCTCGATCGCCGCAATCGTGTCCGCATAGGTTTCACCGGGACGGGTGAGCGAGGCCACGAACCGGCTGTTCCCACGGGAAAGGCGGGGCGTAGCCTCGAGTTTGGTACCGTCGTATTCGAAGAGGACGGCGCTGCCAGCCTCCGTTACCTCCTCGATCGAGATGACCCGCTTGCCAGACGCCGTCGGGGCCAGAGTGACTAGCAGATCCGTGACGGCAAAGGAGGATTCGGGCACCCCCAGATCGGCCACCACCCGCTCTTTCACGCCCTCGTAGCCATTGCCGTGGATGGTCCCGATGACGGTGTCACTGGCTGCGCCCACTCGCATGGCCTCGTAGAGGACGGCCGCTTCCTCGCCCCGCACCTCGCCGATCGCAAGTGCACCGTTCCCGAATCGAAGTGCCGTCCGAAGGGCCGTTGCCGGGTCGATCGCAGCCTCGGTGTCTGCGGCGGCTTCGAGGCGCTGCACGTCCCGTCCGGCGTTTTGGAGGGCCCGAACGGGTAATTCGGGCGTATCTTCAATGGCCAAAAGCCGGGTTCCCGCTTCCAGTTCCCAGAGAAGTGCAGACATCATCGTCGTCTTCCCGGCCCCGCGCGGTCCCGCAACGAGCATCGCCGCCCCGCGAGCCATCCCCGTCGAGAGCAAGCCTGCTGCGTGGGCGCTCAACGTGTTGTTTCCGACGAGGTGGTGCAACCGCCACCGGTCGGTCCCCTCGGCTCTGAGCGCGAAGGCATACCCCTCGCTCGCGGGTTTCCGGACCCCGGCAACGCGGATCGATTCGACCTGGCCGATCCCCGAGAGTGACGCATCGATGGTCGGCGCGGCTCGCGAGAACGCTCGACCACTTTCGGTCCTGAGCCCCGCTGCGAGCCGATCGGTGCCGCGGGCGGTGAGCGTGACATTACTCACGAGTTCTTCCCCGGGGATCCGGACGAAGAGCGGGTTTTCGGTGGCCGGAGCGTTGACGAAGACCTCGGAGACGAAGTCGTCACTGAACAGATCCTCGAAGACCCCGTACCCGGCGGTATGCTTCTCCAACACGCGAGTGAGCGTGTCCACCGGGCAATTCGACCCGCCGGCCTGCCCGACGGCCTCCCGGTGATCGGTGGGCGAACCTTCGTCGGTCGAGACGAGCCGCTCTCTTGCAACCGAGAGCGTTTCGAGGGCCCCGTCGTCGAGGGTGTATTCGAGGGGTTCGAGGTGATACACCGGACGGCCCTCGGGACGGTCGTAGATGCGGACGGTCGCTCCCGAATCGGTGACCCGGGCCACCCGGAGGACCCCGTCCTCCGGTGGCTTTCGGTCGAGATAACTGGCAGTGATTGTCGGGACCCGGTTCGATTCGAAACTGGCCTCCGAATCAGCCCTATTCGTCGAGAAAACCGTGAGTCCAGTCGCTGAGGCCACGTCTCCGACGAGACCGGCTCGACCACTCGCCTCCTCGGCGGCTGTTACCGGGTCTTTGCGAGCGAGCCGGGCGAGTCGCTCGTCTCGATTGGCGATCCGCGTTGCAAATTCGGCCGCAGCCCCGAGCGAGGCGACAGTTCCCTCGTCGTAGATCCGTTCGACGCCACCGCTATGGACCTCGAGGCGGTTGACGGAAGTCGATTGGAGCGCCTCGATTGCCGTTTGACGGCACGCCTCGCTTTCAGCGAGGTCCCCGTCTGCCGGACACGCCGAGCCGTCAATCCGGAGCGCCTCTTCCTCCACGATCGGCTGACACTGACAATCCGGCTCCGCCGGCTGAGACTCTCCGAACATGGGCCCGGGTGGGCCGGTGTCCCTATTTGAACCCTCGGGCGACCGTAATGACCGGGGTGCCGTCGACACGACGGTAGGTAAGGGTCAATTCGGTCGACTCGCGGATCGTGAGTGATTCGCTCCACTGGACGGTTCCGTCCGGCCCCAGCGGCCGGACCGGAACGTTGAGACGGGTTCGAGCGGGCGGTTCCCCTGGGATGGTCGTGGTGAGGCGACTGGCATTTCGGGGCGACAAATCAGGAGCCGGACCGATGGTTAGACTGACGCCCTCCGGCTGCGCTGGCGGAGTTACCGTAATCTGCTGGGTGGCACCCGGGACTCCCGGCATCACCGGATCGCTGTGTCTGATCATGGCCGTCGTCGCGGACTCGATCTCCTCGACATTCGTCGAAAGTTCGTACTCGGCCTGGGTCCGCTGGGCGGAATGGATCGCGGGCATCGAGGCAGCAACAAGCGCGCCGGCGAGCACGACCGCGAGCAGCAGCCGAACGCTCATCGGAGGGCACGAAGCCGCTCGAGGAGCCCGGTTTCGCGCTGTTCTGCATCCTGTGAGTCAGGATCTTCTGATTCCTGGGTGGTGCGTTCGTCCTCCTTCGGTGTCGCTGTGGCAATCGGTGGGGGCGTCTTCGGGGCCGATTCGAGGCGTTCGACGGCAGCGATCGCCGCGTTGGCCCGACGCTCGACGGTCTCGTTGACGTGATCGATCGTCCCGAGGTAGCCTCTAAGTGCCTGGAGACTGGCTTCGAGTTCGGCGATTTCGGCCTCGAGGGACTCGATTCGCCCCGCCAGTTCGGGCCTGGCTCGCTCGACCGACTCGCCCCCGGGTAAGCCGCCACTCCCGGTTCTGTCGCCGTTTGGCGTTCGTTCTTCGAGGCGACGTTCGAGTGCTGAAAGCCGCTCGTCGATTGTCCGTCGCTCGGGCATCGTGGCACAGTGGTCCGGCCTTCGGGGATAAACCCCCGGACGGGGACGGGCGATCCGCAAGCGGGCTCGTCTATGCGAGACTCTCCCCGTCGAACTCGGTCGGATCGTAGTCGATCTCCAGCAAATCGAGGATCGTGGGCGCGATGTCGAGCAAGTCGGTCTCGGCCGGGACGGTGAGATCCGGATCGTCGATCAAGAGCGTCGCTTCGTCGAAGGCGTGCATCCCGTTTCGGGGACCGGTATCGAACACCTCGTCGTGGCCCGAGAATCCAGATTTCAGGTCGAAGCCGTCGTTTGGAATCGTGACCAGGTCGGGACCGATGTCGTCGTGGGGACCCGAAAACGCCTCCTCCTTCGTCACGACCCGGTCGACGACTTCTCGCCCCTTGGGACCGGTGAGGGACTCGATAGCCGCTTTGAGTTCCGCGCGGACGGACTCGTACTCGGATTCCGGGACCGACCCACGCGGTTCTCGACCCTCGAGGTTGATGTAAAAGCGCCCCGGGATGAACGAGTATGCGGTCGTCTCGCTTTCGATATCCGCCAGGTCCTCCGGGTCGTCGGTCCCGTAGGAGAGCCAGCCTTCTTCTTCCAGCCAGGCGTTCAGGTGGACCTCGTAGTCGAGGGTCGTAAAGCCGTGATCGCTTGCGACGATCATCGTGGCGTCCTCTGGGAGACTGTCCCGGAGCGAGCCGAGATACTCGTCCACAGTCGCATAGAAGTCGAGAAACTCCTCGTGGTACTCGCCCTCGTCCTCGTAGTGCTCGAAGAGGAAGTGATTCACCCGATCGGTCGTCATGAACACGCCGAAAAAGAGGTTCCAGTCGTCCTTGGCGAGGTACGTCTCGAACGCCTCGTATCTCGCGTCGAGAGTCTCGTGGGCGTCCTCGATGAATGCCGCTTTGTCCGCGTCGTGCCCGAGTTTCGCGTTCACGTCAATCCGGTAGTCCATCGCTTCGAGTTCCCTGGCGAAGGATTCGGGCACCGCAGCCTTATCGACCGCCGGCGACAGGAACCCAGAAACCATCCGTGTAGGGTCCAGGTCGGGTGGAAAGGTCACGGGGACGTTCATGACCGTCGAATCCAGCCCGGCCTCGTGAACGCGGGTCCAGAGCCGGGTCGATTGCACGTCGTTCCCCATCGGGACGTAGGTGTCATAGGTCCCGACCTCACGGTCCTGAAAGCCGTATACCCCGGTTTTCCCCGGGTTCGTTCCCGTCGTGAGGGCGGGCCAACAAGCGCTCGATTCGGGTGGGACGATACTGTGTATTGGCCCACCAGCGCCGGTTTTGGCCAGCTCGGTAAGGTTCGGGAACCGCTCCGGATTGTCCTCGACGAGCGACCACGGGACGCCGTCGATACCCAAAAATGCGACGCGTGGACCTTCGTCCCCGCGTAGCCGGTCGAACAGACCCATATCAGCCTGTTTGTATCGCCTTAACACCCAAGAAGGTTCGTATCTGTCGGCGCGATTTCGATGAGGAAGTTGGGCGGGATGTAGAACAGGAGAGAGATGTGGACCGTCTCGGCAGTACGGAGAAGAGTTCAATCGACAGTTCGGCGGGTGCGCAAAACGGTGGCTGGCCGGGGCGCTATTCCCCGGCTGTCTCGGAATTCGAGTCCGTCTCGTCCGCTTCGTGTTCGGGCTCGATTCCGGGCTCGAAGTTCGTCGGAACCACGGTCAGATGACGGATTCCGACGCGCGGTGATCGGGCGGCCATCACGAATTATCGTATGGGACCACCACACATGAAATTACCCATACGCATAATACATCGCCAGCGCTGGCGGTGATGTTTCTGGCTCATCACACGCGTGACTCTGGCTCATCACACGCGTGAATTGCGTCCTGAAAACGGACCACTAATCGGCCAGCGGCCGGGAATTATCCGAATTTCGCTTCGTACAACTCCTGTGCGTGGTCGATGGCCTCGAAGGCGGCCTCGCGGTCCTCCCAGCCGAGGGTCTCGACTTCTTTGCCCGCCTCGAGGTTCTTGTAGGTCTCGAAGAACTCGGAGATCTCGTCCAGGGTTTGCTGTGGGACATCATCGATGTCTTCGATGTGGTCATACCGGGGATCTTCCATGGGAACCGCGAGGACCTTGTCGTCCTGTTCGCCGTCGTCGTCCATCCGCATCAAGGCGACCGGACGAGCCTCGATGACGCACTCGGGGAACGTCTGGTCCTCGACCAGCACAAGCACGTCGAAGGGGTCGCCGTCGTCGTAATGGGACTGGGGAATAAACCCGTAGTCCCCGGGATAGTGGACGTTGCTGTGGAGGACGCGGTCGAGAACGACACCCGGCAGGTCCTTGTCGTACTCGTACTTGTTGCGTTCGCCCTTGAGGCACTCGATGACAGCATAAATGGTCTCGGGCGGGTCGGGTCCGGTTTCGAGGTCTTCGAAGAGGTTCGTCATACTCTCTCCTGCTTGGGTCCCCCGCATAGATTTTTCGTCTTCGGTCGGCTTCATCTCCAGTCACCTTCGTCTTCAGTCACCTTCGTCTTCAGTCACCTTCGTCTTCAGTCACCTTCGTCTTCAGTCGCCTTCGTCTTCGACCGGCTTCGGCTATCTTTATCTTCTTTGACCGGCTTCCCCTGGACCGGATCTGCGGAAAATGAGACGTTCCCAGCGTTTGAGAAGCGTTAAATAAGTCAACGGCATTCGCCCACTCATGTCAGAGGGACGCCGAGTTGACGTGGCAGCGGCCCGCGAGTTGACGGCCTTTCAGAAAAACATTCTCCGAGTTCTCGCCGAACAACCCAGATACGGGCTGGCTGTCAAGCGAGAACTCGAGTCCTACTACGACAACGAAGTGAACCACGGACGGCTCTACCCCAACCTGGACGATCTGGTCACCGCGGGGTTCGTCGATAAGCGTGCCCTCGATAAGCGGACCAACGAGTATGGTCTGACCGAGACCGGACTTGAGGCGGTTCGGGACGACCTCCGGTGGTCCCTCGAGCACTTCCTCACCGACGATGAGCGTGCCGAGTTCGTCGAGTCGATGCTCGATTCGGCGTAACTCCCGATCCCTTTTGGAAGCGGGTTCAGATTCAGTCGCGTCGTTGTCGTTCTCCAGTCGTCGCGTCGTTGTCCTTCCCCAGTGGAACGGATTCGCCTGCGACCGTGAACACTCGCTCGAGGGACGTTTCGACCACATCCATCTGGGATGGGGTCGGCCAGGCGTTTC
>CAZJZA010000105.1:0-6321 GCA_964550355.1 uncultured Halobacteriales archaeon | reverse complement strand
ACCATCTCGTTCGAAGTGTGGGTGGTCTTTGATCTCCACTTCGATGAGTAAATCTCCATTTGGCGCTCCCTGTTCCCCTGGCGCGCCCTCGCCGTCCATTCGGAGGGTTTGTCCACTCCGAATCCCAGCCGGGATGTCCACCGAAAGCGTGGCTCGTTGTCTGGCCGTTCCGTTGCCCCCGCAGTTCGAACACACCTCCTCATAGATCTCGCCGCTTCCCTCACACCGGGGACACGTCCGGGTCTGTTGGACCCGACCGAGTGCAGTCCGGCGAATTTCCTGTACCTGCCCGCGCCCTTTACAATTGGGGCACGTTCGAGCGTCCGCGTCGGCTGGATGGCCCGTTCCCTTACAGACGTCACAGGTTTCTGGCCGGGTGACCGTCACCTGCTTTGTGACCCCGGTCGCGGCTTCTTCGAGGTCGATTGTCAAGCCGGTTTTGAGGTCGCGCCCACTCGATGCCCGCCTGCGTGATCGGGTTTGACCGTGACCCCCTCCGAAAAACTGGTCGAAAATGTCGCTGATATCACCCATGCCGCCGAAAGGGTCTCCGCCTGCGCGGCGACGCCCGCCCCGGGCACCGCCTCGTGCGCGAGAGTCCGTGGCCCCCTGCTTATCGGCCTGCATGAACTGTTCGTGGCCGAGTTGGTCGTACATCCGGCGTTTCTCCTCGTCTGTGAGGACTTCTTTTGCCTTTTGCAGTTTTTTGAAGCGTTCCTCGGCGTTCTCCTCGTCACTGACGTCCGGATGACTCTTCGCCGCCTTTTGTCGATAGGCGCGCTTGATCTCCTCCTCACTCGCGTCGCGAGAGACTCCGAGCAACGAATAGAAATCCTCACTCATCTCCTCGAATTCGCGTAACGCAGTCACGTACTTGGTCTTGTTGCATCAGAACACGACCGGCGGGGTCGGGCTGTGTGACTCCCAACTCCCTTACTCTTCGTCCTCGTCGTCGATATCCTCGAAGTCCGCATCGACGTACTCCTCATCGGCACTTGCACCCGCCGCCCCGCCGGGGCCAGTCGTGCCGGCTGCTCCTGCTCCGGCACCGGGCCCAGCGCCACCGGGACCGGCGCCGGCAGCACCCTCTGCCTGTTGGTAGGCCTGTTTGCCGATCTCCTGGAGTGCTGTTGTGAGTCCTTCAGTCGCTTCCGTTAGGTCCTCGGTGCTCGCGTCCTCGTCTTCGAGGACCTCCTCGACGGTCTCGATTTCGACCTGGATGTCGGCTTCGAGATCTTCGTCGATCATCTCTTCGTTCTCTTCGAGGAGGGTTTCAGCCCGCTGGACGGCCCCTTCTGCTTCGTTTCGGGCTTCGATGCGTTCGCGACGCTTTCGGTCCTCTTCGGCGTGGGCTTCTGCTTCCTCTTTCATCTCCTCGATTTCCTCGTCGGACAAACCGACGCCGCCCTCGATGGTAATCTCCTCTTTTTCACCCGAGCCCTGGTCCTTAGCGGAAACGTTGACGATTCCGTTCGAGTCGATGGAGAAGGTCACCTCGATTTGGGGCGTTCCCGCCGGGGCTGGTGGGATGCCCGAGAGCATGAACTCGCCGAGCAACTCGTTTTCTCCGGCGATTTCCCGCTCGCCCTGGAAGACACGGATCTGCACCGAGGTTTGGTTTGGTGCGGCCGTCGTGAAGATCTTTGACTCCTCGGTCGGGATGGTCGTGTTCTTCTCGATGAGCCGCTCGAACAGGCCGCCTTTGACTTCGACACCGAGTGAAAGCGGCGTGACGTCGAGGAGGACGATGTCTTCGACCTCGCCCGCGAGCACGCCACCCTGGATAGCCGCGCCGAGGGCGACGGCCTCGTCGGGATTGACGTTCTTCTTCGGTTCCTGCCCGGTGAGATCCTCGACCTTGTCTTGGACCTGCGGCATCCGGGTCGAACCGCCCACGAGGATGACCTCGTCGATGTCGCTCTTCGAGAGGCCCGCATCCGAGAGGGCCTGTTCGGTCGGATCGACCGTCCGCTCGAGGAGGTCCTGGGTAAGTGATTCGAACTTCGCCCTGGTGAGATCCGTTTCGAGGTGGACCGGTCCGTCCTCGGTGGCCGTGATGAACGGGAGGTTGATCGTGGTTTCCTTCCGCGAGGTGAGTTCGATCTTTGCCTCCTCGGCGGCGTCTTTCAGCCGCTGGAGGGCCTGGCGGTCCTTCCGTAAGTCGATCCCGTGTTCGTTCTCGAAGTTGTTCGCGAGCCAATCGATGATCGCCTCGTCCCAGTCGTCCCCACCAAGGGTATTGTCACCGTTCGTCGCAACGACTTCGTAAATACCACCACCGAGTTCGAGAATCGAGACGTCGAAGGTGCCACCACCGAGATCGAAGACGAGAACCGTCTGTTCGGATTCGTCGTCGAGGCCGTAGGCCATACTGGCTGCGGTCGGCTCGTTGACGATGCGTTCGACTTCCAGCCCGGCGATCTCGCCGGCGTCTTTTGTGGCCTGTCGCTGTTTGTCGTTGAAGTACGCCGGAACGGTGATGACGGCTTTCACGACATCTCGATCGAGGTATTCTTCGGCGTCCCGCTTGATTTTCTGGAGGACCATCGCGGAGATTTGTTCCGGGCTGTACTCCTCGCCTTCGAGATCGACGGAGTAGTCCTCGCCCATGTGGCGCTTGATGGACTGCACCGTGTTGTCGGGGTTCTGAACGGCCTGGTTTTTCGCCGCTTTGCCGACGATTTTTTCGCCGTCGTCGAACGCGACGACCGACGGGGTCGTCCGGTCACCTTCGCCGTTGACGATAATTTCCGGGTCGCCGCCTTCCATGATCGCAAATGCGCTATTTGTCGTCCCGAGGTCGATTCCGAGAATTTTCTCAGTGGTCATCTTGAGTGGGTGTATACCTTCTCTTCCCTTTAAGCCTTGCTAGTGCGATTCGTCGACGCGACACATGGCCCCGACGCAGTAGTGCGGTTTTGGTGAACGGCGAAATGGTCCGGCCACAGGATATAAGCGGACCGCAATGTCACCACCATTGGACGATGCGTTTCTGACTCGACATGGGATATCCTTCTCCAAAATCCGCAGTCATTCGGTTCAGCCGATACGTCGGGGAGCCATTTTCTTTGGTTGAGGGCTACTCCGCTGATTCCCCTTCCGAACGCGCTGAATCCGGTTCCGATTCGTCCGATTCCCCTTCCGAACGTGTTGAATCCGGTTCCGATTCGTCCGATTCCCCTTCCGAACGTGTTGAATCCGGTTCCGATTCGTCCGATTCCCCGTCGATTCCGTCAGAGACAGTGACCTGAGCGGGTCGGAGGATCTTTCCAGCCATTTCGTAGCCCGGCCGGTATACCGATTTGATCGTGTCTGCCGGCACGGAACTTTTCACCCGCATCAACACCTCGTGGCGGGTTGCATCCACATCAGCCCCCGAATCGGGTTCGATTCGTTCGACGTCTTCCTCATCGAGGACGCGGTCGAACTGTTTTCTGGTGAGTTCGACTCCCTCCCGAAGCGAGTCGACGTTGTCCGATTCCTCATCGAGGGCCCGTCCGAGATTGTCCCGCACTTCGAGGAGCCGTTCGATTAGATCTTCGGTCGCTCGCTCCCGGATCTCCTCCTTTCGTCGTTTCGCTCGTTCCTTGTAATTCTTGAAGTCGGCTCGGGTGCGTTCGAGCCGTTCCTCGGCCGTTTCGAGTTCGGATTCGAGCGATTCGACGTTGTCTTCGAGATGCCCGATTCGCTCGAGGAGGGTACCGACCGAGGCTGCCAGATCCTCGTCGTGAGTGGCAATCTCGGCAATCAGTGTGGTGTCGCCCGACTCGGCTGTGTCCGGTGGCTCTTCGGGTGACTCCTCGGACTCGCTCATAGGAGGGAGAAACCGCTGGGGCCGTTTAAACGTATAGAATTGCGGGTGTGGCTGTGCCCGTTTATCACCCAGTGCAGGTACTCACCCAATCATCCAGTGCAGGTACTCACCCAATCATCCAGTACAGGTACTCACCCAATCATCCAGTACAGGTACTCACTCGATCGGTTCGACACTCGCGTCCAGACTGAACGTGTTGACGTCGTCGTAGGCGATGTCGTATGTAATCACGAGTTCGGTCGTCTCGTGTCCATCAAGTGTCACCTCGCGAACTCTGACCGTCGAGTCGTCGTTCAGTTGTGCTGTCACGTAGAGCGTTCCACGCTGGCGATCGTTGCCCGGATTCGAGACGGTAACCCAAACTGTGAGGTTTTCGTCCGGCCCAGCACCGAAATCCTGGTCGACCACCCGAAGCGTAAATTCCGACTCGGAATTGGAGAGACACCCGGCGGTCAGTCCGATGGCGACCGTCCCAGCGGATAGCAGCACGGTTCGTCGATCCATCGACGAACCTTCGTTCAGGGGCTGGAAATACTTTCCTTTCATTCGAATTCCCGGCGTCGGTCCTTTGGAATCATCGATTGAAGCGAGCCGTAGGTGTACCGCCCGATGCCAATCGGTTCGGGCTCGCCGGCGATGTCATGGGTGACGATCAAGTAACCCCAATCGCCCTCCCAGGGAATCTCCTGGTCCGCTCCGGCGATGAACCGCTCGGCGGCTGGTTTTTCGAGATGGATGACGTTCTCTCTCGCCGCCCCGCCGAAGCGAAGCGCTCCATCGGTCGTCGGTTTCCAGAACTCCTGTCGCGTTCGCAAAATCGGCAGCCCAAGTGCCTCGATCCGCACCGGCCCGGCAAGGTCGTGACTGAGCGCCCAGATTCGACCGGCCCCTTTCTCCCAGAAGGTTACTCCCTCGAAGGTCTCCGGGGGAAGGGCAAAGCGATCGGTCCAGTACGCAATGACTGCTTTCCGAGTCGCCCGTCCCTCGACAGCGCGGTCCGACTCGGTCTCCGGAAGCCGTTCGAACGTGTCACTGCGGTTCTCGCGCTGTGCCCCGTTGCTCATCGGTCCACCTCCAGTTTGGCGACGTAAAACCCACCTGCGCCGGTCTGGTGTGGATAGTATCGCTTGGTCTTGGTCAACGCGGGGGAGAAATCGGTCCCCTCCCAGGATTCGATTCCTGGCTCTGTCGGAAGCGGGCTTTCGAAGTCTACGACAGTTGCTTCTGTCTCCGCCAGTGCCGCATCGACGACACCCTCGTTCTCCTCCGGTGCGAACGTGCAGGTCGAGTAAACGACTGTTCCGCCTGATCGGGTAGCCTTGATCGCGCGCACGAGGATATCCTGTTGGACAGTTGCGAGTCCCCGGCTGGCTCCCGGACCAGCATCGGCCAGGGCATCTGGATTCTTCCTGAGCGTTCCCTCACACGTACACGGAGCGTCGACGAGAGCGTGATCGACTGCCTCGATGCCGAGCGGGTCAAAGGAAAAGTTGCGGGCGTCCTGGTTCGTGACGGCCATCGATGTCACACCGAGTCGGTCGGCGTTCGATCGCAACGCGGACAGTCGCCCGAGGTTGTCGTCGTTTGCAATCACTAGGCCTCGATCGTCCATCAACGCGGCCAACTGGGTGGCCTTTCCACCCGGTGCGGCTGCGGCTGCCCAGACCGTCGAACCGGGTTCGGGGTCGAGTATCAGTGGCGGGATCGTTGAGACCTCCTCCTGGCCGTGAATCCATCCGTGAACGTGTGGCCACGTATTCCCGGGTTTGTCGGTTCCCACCTCTAGCAGGGTCTCGTTCGTTTCACGCTGCTCGACGCGGATCCCGGCCTCCTCTACGGCCTCGATGACTCTTGGGGGATCGGCCCTGATCGTATTCACCCGAACCGTCGTCGGGAGTGGCCGTTTGAGGGCAGCGAGGAACGCCTCGAAGCCCGGAACGATGGACTCGTACCGCCGGAGGGACTCCATTCGACCCGGCTTTGGTGGGAGTGGGTTAAGGAGTTACGGACCTTGTTTCGGGCCCAAACTTGAACCTTCCTGCCCTCCAATCGATTGTATGGGAACCGTCGTAACGGACCGGGACGTGGACCTGGATCGTCCGGTCATGATCGAAGGCCTACCGGGAGTCGGGCTCGTGGGGAAGATCGCGACCGATCACATAATCGGGGAACTCGACATGGAGGCGATCGGCTACGTGGATTGTGAGGGTTTGCCGAAAATCGCCGTCTACGGGGAGGAAGGGTACGATGTCACCACCCCCGTCAGGATGTATGCAGACCCGGAACGGGACCTCCTCGCTTTACAAAGTGACATCCCAGTCTCCAGACAGGCCGCTCCGGACTTCGCCGAAACCCTGGTGGACTGGATCGAGGAGGTGGATGCGCTTCCGCTTTTCCTGAGCGGGCTCGCTCTCGAAGAGACAAAGCCGGAGAAACGACCGGCAGTCTACGGTGTCGCAACAGGAGATGGCGCCCGTCAGTTGGGAGAGAACGAAATAACTGAACCC
>CAZJZA010000104.1:0-6358 GCA_964550355.1 uncultured Halobacteriales archaeon | reverse complement strand
GACAGCCGCCTCCCCCCCTCCAATCCGGAGCCACGGGGGGACCCCATCCCGGAGCCCAGACCGCGGTCGGGCCGCAAAGGTCAGTTGACCCTCAAACTTCGTGACCTGGGTGGGCTCGTTCGCGTCGCCGGCGACATCGCCAATGCCGAAGGCGAGGAGTTCGTCAGTCGCGATCACGTCCTGGAGGCGAAAAAGCGCTCGCGGTCGATCGAACAGCAGTTCGCCGACGACTACATCGAGCGCCGCAAGGAATACGAACTCAAGGTGACCGAGGGCAGTGCCGTCGGTCGCGTCAACGGGCTTGCTGTCATGGGTGGCGACTCCGGAATCGTCCTCCCGGTCATGGCGGAGGTCACGCCCGCCCAGAGCCAGGAGGAAGGTCAAATCTTCGCGACCGGGCAACTCAAGGAGATGGCGATGGAGGCGGTCGACAACGTTTCTGCGATCATCAAGAAGTTCTCCGATGAGGACATCTCGGAGAAGGACATCCACGTCCAGTTCATCCAGACCCAGGGCGTGGAAGGCGATTCGGCTTCGATCACGGTCGCGACGGCGGTCATCTCGGCCCTGGAGGGCATCCCTATCGAACAGGACCTCGCGATGACCGGCTCGATATCGGTTCGTGGCGACGTGTTGCCCGTCGGCGGGGTCACGCACAAGATCGAAGCGGCGGCGAAGGCCGGCTACGGCCGCGTGATCATTCCGAAGGCGAACGAGCAGGACGTGATGATCGAGGAGGAGTACGAGGAGATGATCGAGATCATTCCGGTCGCGCACATCAGCGAGGTCCTCGACGTGGCCCTCGCGGGCGAACCGGAGAAAGACTCACTGGTCGACCGGTTGAAGTCGATCACGGGCCAGGCCCTCGACGCAACTGAGGGGGCCGCGGCGACCGGTACCAATCCTTCGCCGCAGTAAACCGGAAGGCGCGACGGTTTTTCCCGGGACTTCTTGACGATTCGGTCCGGAGTGACCACGATGGCAACCCCAGCCTGGAACATTTTTGTCTTGCTTTCTCTGGCACTCGTACTCGGGGTTGTCGTCCTCGCGAGACGCACGGCTCGGTTGCTCGGGGACGGCGGGCCACTCCGGCACCTTTCGAAATCGACGCTGTATCTCAACGTGGCTGTCTCACACGGCCTCGTCCTCTCACTGCTCGGGCTCCTTTACTGGTGGACCGGTGTTTCGATCCAGCCATTGGGTGTGGAGGTGGCCCCCGATTGGCGTTGGCTCGTGATCCTCACGCTCGGATTAGTCGCGTTCAACGAGTCGGCGGATCGAGTGGCCCGGACCTTCGGCGTCGCTGATAACCCCCTTCGCGAACTTTTGACCCCGGACTCTTGGGTCGAATGGCTGGTTCTATCGGGCCTCTTGTTGCCGATCATTGCCGTCACGGAGGAAACCCTTTTTCGCGGCGTGTTGATCGGTGCCCTTGGGGCGGGAACCCCAATTCCACCGGTCGTGCTCGTTCTCGGCTCCGGACTCGCGTTCGGCGGAGCGCATACCGCACAGGGCCGATTGGGGGTGGGAATCGCCACCCTGCTCGGGCTCGGTCTCGGAACGGTTTACTACTGGTCCGGCAGTCTCTGGCTGGTGATCGGTGCTCATTACCTCGTGGATCTGGTGGAGTTCGCTCGCCACGCCCGGGATTGAGTCGACCCGTTTGCATGAGTCCAGACCGGTTCTGGGGTGAAGGGGTCGACCGCTACAGCCCTTCGATATCCCGGAATATCGCTTCGATTTCACTGGGGGCCCCACTCGGACCGTCAGAAACCCGGTGGTCCGGTACGAGAAGCGGGATCGGGTTTTCGGTCAGGGCACGTCGGGCGGTGGCGAAATCGTCGTCATCGACCGGGTCGAGACTCGGGCCTCGAGAGACCAGCCGTTCGAGCGTGAGTTCTTTCCCGTATGGGATCTGGCGGACCCGCTCGAGAGCGGCCCGTTCTCCCGTCGGGACGGTTAGTCCGATCGGGATTTCGGTGACGTCTGTGTGTCTCCCCAAAAGGTACCCCTCGATCCAGTCCAGAATCTCGTGTTCGGGGGCAGCGTCCGGTTCGGGCGTGTCGGGGAAGGACAGACTAATCACCCGGCCGTTTGCGACGCCGATCTGGACGAACGAATCGAGTGCGTCGTACTCCATCGCGAAGATGCCCGTCCCCGACATGCACAACCCTTGGCCGGGTTCGGCCTTCAAGATTGGCCCGGAGACACAACAGTTATGTACATATCCGTTCATCAATGAACAATAATGGGTATGAGAGAGCGAACGACAGACGAGTCGCTCGCCCCGGCGGTGCGGGAGATTCTCGCTGCCGCAGGGGAGCGCGATCGAGGAGAAGAGTCACTCGCCCCGGCGGGGGCCGAACGGCTAACCGTGGATCGACGATCGCTTTCAGCCGCGCTCCGGGACGCGAAGCAGCGGGGAATAGCCCCGGTCATCGCTGAAATCAAACCGACCAGCCCGACCGCCGACTACGACCAGGATGTCGACCCAAGGGCGACGGCCGAAGCGATGGTCGAAGGCGGGGCCAGCGCGATTTCGGTGCTGACCGAGCCCGCTCATTTTGGCGGCTCACTACCGGCTCTCGAAGCCGTCCGGGACGCGGTCTCGGTCCCCGTTCTCCGGAAGGATTTCGTCCTGCACGAATCACAACTCGATGCCGGACGCGCGGACGCGGTGCTTCTGATCACCCGTTTTCTGTCGGATTTAAGGGGGATGATTGAGGCTGCCCGGGAACGGGGCATGACGCCCCTCGTCGAAACTCACACTCGGGCTGAAGTCGAACGGGCTATCGCGGCCGGAGCAGACGTGATCGGGGTGAACAACCGCGATTTGGGCACACTCACCGTCGACCGATCGACCGTCGAGAAAGTGGCACCGACTATTCCGGATGGGGCCACCTTGATCGCCGAGAGTGGGATCGAGACGGTCGACCATCGAGATCGAATGCTGGGGGCGGGAGCCGATGGGCTGCTCGTCGGCTCGGCGATTATGGAAGGCGACGTCGAAGCGAACACGCGGAGGCTGGTCGAACGATGAGTGCCGGACGATTCGGCGACTACGGCGGCCAGTACGTGCCAGAGGTGTTGATGCCGGCGGTCGAGGAACTGGAGTCGGCATACGAGGGTTACGTCCTCGAAAACGAGGGCGGATTCATGGACGAGTTTCGTGAGCGGCTGCGCCAGTTCGGCGGGCGCCCGACGCCGCTCCACCGGGCGGACACGCTGAGCGAGGAGTACGACACCGACGTCTATCTCAAGCGAGAGGACCTCCTTCACGGTGGCGCGCACAAACTCAACAACGCGCTCGGGCAGGTCCTGCTCGCCGATTACATGGGCAAAGACCGGATCATCGCCGAGACGGGGGCCGGGCAGCACGGGACCGCGGTGGCGATGGCGTGTGCCCACCTCGATATCGACTGTGAGATTTACATGGGCCGGACCGACATTCGTCGGCAGCGACCCAACGTCTTCCGGATGTTGACTCACGACGCGAGGGTCAATCCCGTCGAGGAGGGCTCGGGCACGCTCAAAGAGGCGATCAACGCCACCCTCCGGGACTGGGCGACGAACGTCGAAGATACCCACTACGTGATCGGGTCCGTTGTCGGCCCCCACCCCTTCCCGAGCATGGTCCGAGACTTCCAGGCGGTCATCTCCGAGGAATCCCGCGAGCAGTCGGAAGAAGAGATCGGCGACCTTCCGGGAACTGTCCTCGCCTGTGCGGGTGGCGGGTCGAACACGATGGGATCGTTCCAGCACTTCAGGGAGGATCCGGTCGATCTCGTCGCCGTCGAGGCGGGCGGAGAAGAACTCACAATCGATTCCGAAGGGGAATACGCCCCGCACTCCGCTTCGCTTTCGACGGGGACTGACGGCGTCCTCCATGGAGCCCAGACCCGTCTCCTCCAGACCGATACAGGCCAGATCGTCGAGTCCCATAGCGTCAGTGCGGGCCTGGATTACGCAGGAGTGGGCCCGGAACTCGCCCACATGGCCGCCGAGGGCCGGGTCGAACCGGTGACCGTCGGGGACGAGGCCGCCCTCAAGGCCTTCCATCTCCTTTCCCGGGCCGAAGGCATTATACCGGCCCTGGAAAGCAGCCACGCCGTCGCAGCACTCGATGAGTACGACTTCGACGAACCGGTGGTCGTGACGATCTCGGGCCGTGGCGACAAGGACCTCGATACGGTGATCGAGGAGAGCGACCGGCGGGACCTCGAATCGGCCCCGGATCTGGGGGTGTTGAGCGGTGAGTAAGCAGGCGATCCGGGCGGCGTTTGAAGGGGGCGCGCTCGTTCCGTACATCGTTGCCGGCGATCCGACGGCCGAGGCGACCGCCGAGTACGCCCAGGCACTCGTGGATGGGGGCGCGGACGTGCTCGAACTGGGTCTCCCCTTTTCCGAACCGGTTGCCGACGGGCCGACGATCCAGGCCGGAATCAGGCGTGCCCTCGACGCGGGGATGACACCCGATCGGTATCTGGAACTGATTGAGAATCTCGACCTCGACGTGCCCGTCGTGGCGATGACTTACTACAACATGCTCTATCGCTATGGCGATGGTGACGTTGGCGAGTTCGTCGCGGACGCGGCTGCTGCCGGGCTTTCGGGCTTGATCGTTCCGGATCTGCCCGTCGAGGAGAGCGACCCGCTCCTCGAGGCGTGTGCGGCCCACGATCTCGCGACGATCTTCATCGTTGCACCGACCACGACCGAAGATCGGCTGTCCCGCATCGTCGATCGGGCGGAGGGCTTTCTCTACGTCCAGGCCCGGCTGGGAACCACTGGGGCCAGGACCGACGTCAGCGACCATACCGGCCGATCGTTGGCCCGAATCCCGAAAACCGAGACGCCGAAGGCCGTCGGCTTCGGCGTGAGTACCGGTGAGCAAGCAGCAGAGATTGTCGCCGCCGGGGCCGATGGCGTCGTCGCCGGGAGCGTCTTCGTGGACATCATCGAGAGCGACGAAGACGTGGCCGAACGTCTCGAAAAACGGGCTGCGGAGTTGGCCGCCGGCGTGCGGTCGGGTCGATAAACCGCAACGAACATAGCCACCCGCTTGCTATACCCTCGCAATGGCCACAGGGACAGACGCGAGATTGGCACGCCTCGGACGGGACGGGGAGTTCGTCACCGTCCCGATGGACCATGGACTCACCATGGGGGCGGTCGAGGGGCTCAAGGACATCGAGGGAACGATTTCGGCGGTAACCGACGGCGGGGCCGACGCCGTGCTCACCCAGAAGGGACTTGCAGAACGGGTCATTCCCAATCGAAACGGTGCAGGCTATCTCATTCATCTCAACGGCTCGACAGAAATCGGCCCCGACGAGGCCGACAAGCGCCAAACGGCGACTGTCGAGGAGGCCGTCCGGCTCGGTGCCGACGGCGTTTCCTTTCACATCAACGTCGGCAGCGATCACGAACCGGACCAGATAACCGAAATGGCCGAGGTGACCGAGGCGGCAAGTCGGTTCGGCATGCCCGTGCTCGCGATGGCGTACGCTCGCGGACCGGGTATCGACGAACACGACGCGAAAAACCTCGGTCACGCCGTCCGGCTCGCCGAGGAACTCGGTGCCGACCTGGTGAAGACGGCCTACTCGGGCGATCCGGAGAGCTTCGAACACGTCGTCGAGTCGACGAGCAAACCGGTCATCATCGCCGGCGGCAGCCCGTCGGGCGATAAAGAAACCCTTGAAACGGTTCGGGATTCGATCGACGTCGGTGGGGCCGGCGTCTCGATGGGCCGGACGATTTTCCAGCATCCTGACCCGTATGCGATCTCGGCGGCAGTTGCAGCCGTAGTCCACGAGGGGATCGAGGTGGAAAGGGCGATGGAGCGATTCGGCCTCCCCGTCGATTTGTAACCGACCTCCCTGTCGAACTGTAACCGATCTCCTTCTCGAACTATAACCGACTTCGCCGTCGAGCCATACTAGACCTCCCCCCAACCGGAGGTTTTGGTTCGGCACGCGCAATTTTGGTCCGGCACGTTCAAGACCGGGCCACGTGTGTGATCGCATATGACACGCAGCGTCTGGCTCAAAGCCGACGACGAGGTCGGTGACTGGGAAACGCGCAAACGACGGATTACCGCCGGTCTCGAGGCCGGCGTCGACTGGATTCTCGTCGACGAGTGGGACGTCGATCGCGTCCGCGAACTCGGGGATATCGACGTGGCGGCCTTCGTCACGAACGACGTGGACGTCATCGGCGACGAGGCCGAAGACCTCGGGCAAGCCGACCGCTACATCGTCGGTAAGGACGGCGAGGGCGACGGGACGATCGAACTCCCCGGCGATTTTGCCGGCTCGGCGGATCTCTCGGCGCTCCGCCGCGACGGCGCGGATGG
>CAZJZA010000103.1:0-6360 GCA_964550355.1 uncultured Halobacteriales archaeon | reverse complement strand
TGTTCGACGCCTCAACAGTCGCGCGGTTCGTCTCGTTCTGGATAATTGGCCCCTCACTGGCCACAGGTCTCTCCTATCTTGCGTTCGTGTTCCTCCCGATAGGGTGACCGCGCTGATCAGGCTGATTTGTTATTTCCTGATCCAGTCCGAAACGGAGTGATAGGGGTGAGACGGGGGGCTTGCCCTACACGTTTATTCTCCGCGACTCCGAAACTACGCTATGGTCACACAAATTCTCGTTCCGATAGACGGTTCGGAGATGGGCGAGCGAGCGCTTGAATACGCCCTTGCAAACCATCCGGACGCGGAAATCACCGTTATGCATGTCGTTGGCGAACCGTCACCGATGATGGGGGCAGCAGTGGGACTTGCTATCGAAGACAATCTCGATGAGGCCGTCGAGGAGCGGGCAGAGGAGGTACTTGATCGCGCTCGGGAGCTTGCCGCCGAACATGATGCTGAAATCGAAACCGATGTTCGAATAGGACAGCCGGCTCGGGCAATTCTGAATCGAGCGGATGACTTTGATATGGTCGTGATCGGGAGCCATGGGGGGTCATTGACTGACCGATTATTCGTCGGGAACGTCGCCAAGAAAGTGTTCCGCCGCTCTCCAGTCCCAGTAACTGTCGTTCGATAAACCCGCTTTCAGAAGCATGCCACAGGCTCTGAATTATCGGCATGGTTATCTCTCTCTCAATTGGATGTCATCGCTGCACTTGCTTTGTCTCACCGCTTTGGCCCTTGGGGCCGCTCGTAGTTACGTCCAGCACTCGACCAACTGCTGCAGAGCCGATAGTGGGTGACTGTGGGTTTGTGGCGAAGAATTTCGAGACAACGGGGTATGTAGCAGTGGTAAAACGAGCCAAAAATGGGTGTGGCATGCAGGGCGTGTACCCAAAATCACATTTCCCATTTGCCGCTGAAGGTAGTATCGAAAACGGACGGTGAGCGAATGCTCGCGGTTTACTGGAAGCTCTGGTAGAGCAGGACTGTCACCGCCACGGCCGCAAAGAGGTCCGGCAGGAACGCGAACGGACCAAGAGTTGGACCACCACGGAAGCCGAACAGCAAGTGGATTGCAGGGTTTGATGCGACTGCATAGAGCAGCAAGGCGACGGTAAAGAGGAGGAGGCTAAACGTGAATCGATTGGGGAGATCGCGGTAAACCAGTAAGTAGGACCATGCGAGGACGAGCAAGAGCAAGACGTTGAATGTTGAAAGGAACAGTCGTAACTCTGTCACAAGTTCGAAGCTTTGCATTCCCTGCCCCATCCCCCTGCCCATGCCGCTGACAAGTTGTGGTTCAATGAGTAGGGCGATAACGGCACTAATTATTGCTGCGGTACCGACAATGGCTCCGACCTTTGTCATGGGCTCCAACTCCCGTTGGGGCACGGTATCTTCACGCATCAGTCTCACCGTGACGTTCTTCGGCCGCAAAGTCGGCCGAATCGGCAATCGTTTCCAGGACGTCGAGATTCGATTCCATCCGCTCGGTCAGAAAATATGTATCGCCGTACCCGTCCCCGACGGCTTCCAACACGTCATTTTCGACCAACAGGTCGAGATGATGGCGGATGGTCTTGTAATCGAGGTCGAGTGTCGAGGCGAGTTGATTGGCGTTCATCGGTTCACGCTCCAGGGTTTTGATGATGCGAAAGCGGTTTCTCCCGCCGCGCGCCCCGCCGATCAGCCACCAGAGTACCTTTCGCATCGAGTCACGTCGCGGATTCGGGGGTGGAGGGTAATAACCTGACCATCTCGTCAGCGGGGATGTGGCACCCGTGGGGCTTGATTGAGCGAACTCCTTAGCTCATGCAGGAGCCGTCAGCGGGGCCGTGAGGTCCGTTGCCAGCGCCTTGACCGGCACCGTTGCCAGTTCCGTCAGCGGGACCATTGCCCTGGCCTGCACCCGCACCTTGACCGAACGGGCCTTCGCCCTGACCGCCGTCAACAGGCTGGCCAACTGCCGGGTCCTCGACACCGAAGTCTTCGAGCATGCTCGTCACCGTCGACTGGATGTCCTCCGGTGCTGCATCATTCTCGATCATGGTCGTCACCTCGTCCTGGATCGATTGCACCTCGGAGTCAGTCAGGTTGAACCGATCCTGGAACATGTCGAGGCGCTCGTCACCGGTCACCCACGGACTGTTCGAACCGTCCTGGGCCAGGGTGGCGTTCTCTGAAGCCACCTGGTCGCCCTGGCCGTAGCCGTTGAATGTCTGTGCGTCGGTATCGGCGACGGTGAAGCCGCCGGTCGCAGCTGCCGCGCCGCCGGTGATGGCCATCAGGCCCACCAGTGCGACGCCGAGCAGTTTGAAGATCGTCTTCATTGCTGTGTCACCACACTTGGTTCGAGGACCGGGGGATAAGTATAGATTTTCCGAGATTTCACCAGAGTCCATTCCAAGTGAGACCCAAATTCGTTCCGAATAGCTTGTCATGTTTGTGACAGAATCAAATTGGACACAGTGACAGCTCCATTCCCCTTCAACATCGACCGAAGTGAATTCTTGTGCGGGTGCATGCCTGGATCTTCGTTCGCATGACGTGCTGAATTTGGGTCCGAATATGTACTCATTCCGGTAAAACTTCGGCGAACTGATACAAAGGCCGGTGATATATTACTGGCTGTGCGAAACCCAATGATCGATGAATCACCACCCTACACGCGGCGGAGACTGCTCGCTGGTCTCGGCGGGGCGGCGACGATCGCCATAGCTGGATGTCTGGACAGTAGCGATCAGCCAGTCGAGACGTCATCGACACCGACGACCGAGGCCCAGTCGACGACCCAGCCAGCAGCCACAGATTCGGTTGCCACCGTCGACGATCAGGGTGCCACGTCGATGCAGTTAGACACGCTGGAAGCGGAACTGGCCGACCTCCCCAGAAACGACCTAACCGACGAGGAAATTGCTGGCTTGAAGTACATGCGCGAGGAGGAAAAGCTGGCTCATGACCTGTACTCCGAACTCGGATCCAAGTTCGAATACCGTGCCTTCGAGAACATCGCGGCCTCAGAGCAAACCCACACCGATGCGGTGGCGCTTTTGCTGGAGAAATACGACATCTCCGATCCGGTGACCGAAGAACCGGGCACGTTCTCGAATTCACAACTCCAGTCCCTGTATGATAGCCTCCTCGAAACGGGGATGCAATCAGCCGAAGCCGCCTTGAAAGTCGGCGCGGAAGTCGAGGAGGTCGACATCGTGGATATCCAGGAGCGGGCGGACACGACAGACGAGGAGGCGATCACCCTTGTTTATGATAATCTAATCCGTGGGTCGCGAAACCATCTTCGAGCGTTCGTCCGCGTGCTAGAGCGCGAAGGCGGGAGTTACAGCCCGCAACACCTCTCCCAATCGGAATACGACCAAATCATTGCCTCCCCACTTGAGCAGGGCTCTGGGTCTGGCGGACCGTGATGGTGGAGACTCGATACTCGTCTCATCACACTGCGTCGCGTGAACTAGGACCCAAAAATAGTCGCTCGCCTGGCAAAAAACGGACCAGCCTGTCGAGCCACAAGGAGGTGAGAGTGCTGAATTCGCGTTTTGGCAAGCGGCTAGTATCAACAATTCTACACGCGTAGATCAAACAGCCAACTTCTGACCGTTTTCCTCCCGAGGAGTGGTCAGTTTGGCCTTGATCTCATACTCCCGGGCTGAGAATCGAGGGTCGTGACTGGGACTCCGATACCACGAAGCACTTAGTCCTGATTCGTGTTGCGGAATCTATCTTTCTACGAGGAGAGAATCCCGCCGTTTACGGCGCTGACGAGACGCGAAGCGTCTCGTTCGCACACCAGAACGCTTTGCGTTCTGGGGACGGGAGTGAATCCGACAACGCGGACGCCAACCACCGCTGATGTCAGGTTGGATATTCAACGCCAATCCACACTATTAAGTAAGTTTGTCTACATAGGCTATGTGTGGCGATTGAGGTCACGCGCACCTACGTTGGTTCCATCCAGAACCACCGGCAGGTACGTGTTGGCCTTGACTCGCTCGGAGACTCCGCCTCCAAAATCTGGAACGTCGCACGATGGACAGTCGACCGTATCTGGAACCAAACCGGCGAAATCCCAGATGAAGGTCCGCTCAAATCGTATATGAAGAACCAATCGTGCTGGAAAGACTTGAACGCACAATCCAGTCAGAAAGTCATCGAAGAACTTTCTGACGCTTTCCAGTCGTGGTTCGACCTGCAACAGAAAGACCCCGAGGGGAATCCGCCCGGCTACCGCAAACACTGCGACACCCGACCGCGTAGTACAATCACGTTCAAAGAGGACGGCTTCAATCACGACCCAGAGAACAACCGCGTCCGACTCAGCAAGGGGAAGAACCTCAAGGAACACCGCTCAGACTTCCTGCTCTGTGAGTACAAGACTCGTCAAGATGTTGACCTCTCGGAAGTTACCAAGGTGCAGAACGTTCGGGCGGTCTGGAACGGTGACGAGTGGGAACTGCACTTCGTCTGCAAAGTCGAACTCGAAACCAACGATTCAGCAGGCGACGAAGTGGCAGGCATCGACCTCGGCATCACAAACATCGCCACGGTCGCGTTCCCCGACGAATACGTCCTGTACCCCGGCAACTCGCTCAAAGAAGACAAGCATTACTTCACCCGAGCAGAGTACGATACGGAAGGTGAGAACGGCCCGTCTGAGAAGTCGATGTGGGCACGCAGGAAACTCACAGACCGCGAGACGCACTTCTACCACGCGCTTACGGATACCATCATCACTGAGTGTGTCGAACGTGGTGTTGGGACGCTCGCGGTGAGTTGGCCCGAAAACGTGCGAGAATCTGACTGGGGCAAGACCGGCAATAAGAAGTTACACTCGTGGGCGTTCGACCGCATCTACCAGTACCTCGAATACAAAGGCGAGATACGCGGTGTTGAGGTGCTGAAGGAGAACGAGTGGGATACCAGTAAGACCTGCTCACGGTGTGGCGACGACACGAAGTCAAACCGTATCGAACGTGGCCTGTACGTTTGCTCGTCGTGCGAGTTAGTAGCCAACGCGGATTGCAACGGGGCGGAGAACATGCGCCAGAAGATAACTCCGAATCCTCACGGCGAGGATAGGAGTAACGGCTGTGTGGCACAGCCATCGACATACCTGTTCGACCGCGAGAGCGGGACGTTTCGCACGAGAGAACAGGCCGTGTCGTAGACCGGCAAATATCCCAACGTGCGGGACGGGAAGCCTCGCCGTTTACGGCGAGGAGGATGTCACGGACCGCCGGCGGTTCCTTTCACTGTGTGGACTTGGCATCACTGGGGTCGCTGGGTGCACCAGCATGGGCGATGAGCAAGGACTGACGACCGATGCAACCACGACGACACAGCCAGCCACTGAACTCCGAATCGAGTTCAGCGGGCTTCAGACTGGTGTCGTAGAACTGTTCGAAGATGCCTACGAAATCACGGCCGAGTCTGGCACACAGTATCTCTTTGTGGATGTGACCGTGATTTCGGGCCCGAGACCGGCGATTACGGACTTTACCTTCCACTTTGATAGCGACGTGTATACTCCACAGACGGCGTGGGATCGATCGCCGCTCCATCGCGGAGCGGAATCAAGCAGAGACTATCCCGATACCACAGGTGATGAGCGCTATCGGAGTGATACGGATATCGATGGATGGATCGTATTCCAGTTGCCAGAGCGCGGAGACGTGAGCGAGGCACGTCTTTCCTGGCCGGGTGGGGAATGGATTCCGGACGAATCAGTTCGGACCCGACTCGCAAACCCACTACCATCGTTCAATGTCGAAGAATGGTCCGTTCCGGAAACGGTCTCTCCTGATACGAACCCGGATTTTGGACTGACGGTTCGAAATGACGGGTCCCAGCCCGGGCATTTCTGGGGTGCAATTGATGGACTTGGGTTCTCGACCAACCGGGTCGTTACGCTCGTTTCGCAGCGAATTCCACCTGGTGAATCCGAGTCGTGGGTAGTCGCGGGTGGGACGTACCAGATGGGGACTGCAGACAACCCCGTGGAGACCGTGAACTACACCCTGCTATGGCCCGGAGAGAATCGGTCCAAGTCTGCTCGCGTTGTATACGACTGATCGCATGTTCACTGGGTGCGTTCTTCCGGCGGTTGCAGGTCCTCGCCCCACGGTTGGCCTGCCTGGGGCGGGGCCGGGCGGAGTAAGTCGACCCAAGACCCAACTTGGGTGGCATCATTCGTCCGTTCCTCGTCAGCACATCGCTTCTCACACATGATCAGTACACCAGTTCCGGATCGCCGTCGGGGACGTACAGTGTTCGTCCTGCGGCGTTGGCCGCGTGGTCACCCAATCGTTCCCGGGCCCTGGTCCTCAAGGGCGCACATTC
>CAZJZA010000102.1:0-6504 GCA_964550355.1 uncultured Halobacteriales archaeon | reverse complement strand
GTATCTCCTCGATATTGACCGGGGTTTCCTCGGCGATGTCGTGAAGCGACGCCGGGAGGGCGATAATGACCGTTTCGGCGGCTCCCACGAGGCCCTGATCGGTGGCCCCGTTGAAGGAGATGCCGTTGCGTTTAAGGAGGTCGTACAGTCGAAGCGCCCGGTTTCGGACGATTTCGACGTGTTTCCACCCGTGATCATTGAACCCTTTTCGGTCGACCGGGTTCACGTTCTGTGCGTTAAGGTATGCCGTCACTTCCGCGTCGGCGAGCACCGATTCGAGAATGGCGTTGAGCCGTTCGTCCGGGAAGGCGTGCTCGGCGTTCGGGTCGTACTCCTGGGTGCCGTTCGATCCGCTCATACGACTCCAACGGTGGCCAAGCCAATAGAACCCGGGTCTCTCAGTCGGAGTTCGGTCCACAATTTCCCCGTTGGCCGAAGGACGTGGAGCATAAAGGCTATAATCGCTACTGGGTTAGAACCCGGTAATGACAATCGAGGTGTTACCCGCGTTCGGACTCCCCGCCGGTGGGATGGAACTGGCGATCATCCTGTTGATCGCCGTGCTTCTGTTCGGAGCGAATAAGATTCCCAAGCTCGCACGGTCGACCGGGCAGGCGATGGGCGAATTCCAGCGCGGCCGCGAGGAGATCGAACAGGAACTCGAAGAGGTCCGGGAAGGCCCATCCTCGGACAGCACCGAAAGCGATGTTTCGGATTCGGAGGCCGAATCCGAGTCCGAAACGGAAACGGAAGAAGAGTAACCGTTTTTTCCCGCCCCCGGCTATCCCCATTCGGGGCGCGTGGCCTAGTGGATATGGCGAGAGGTTCCTAACCTCTAGATCGCGGGTTCGATTCCCGCCGCGCCCGTAAAGCGAAAAGCGGAGAGACGAGCGAACTGAGCAGCAAACACGCTGGGAATCGAATCACGCAAATCCGAGCGGCAGTGAGGATTTGCTATCGGGTTCGATTCCCGCCGCGCCCGTGATTATTTTGCTGTGAAATGTTTCGGGAAGGATGACTTTTCCCAGTTCTCGAAGTGTCTTCTTTGTGCTGCTCATCGGAATGTCTTCTGTGTCTTGTCCCTCGGAACGTCTTCTGTGTCCTGCCCCGAGGTGTGTCTGTGGCCACCCCATCGATGTGTGGGTCTCTCCGTTCATACACCTCAATTTGGAGGTATGTTTTCAACGTTTTTGAGTTCACGTTGGTCGGACAACGAGAGTCACTCTATCCTGAACGGCGTTTGCGATCCTCGAGAGCGATTACCCAAAACTGGGGGAAGTCGGGGCAATTATAATGGGTGCGGGTGGAAATTCAACTGATCCGGGCGGCAACTGGTGCCCCCTGCGAAGCCACTATGTGGATGAACTGAGTACCATTCAAATGGAACGGAAAACCTGACACACATATGATAGACCCTGTAATCGCGAGCCGTCTGCAGTTCGCGCTGACGACGGCCGTACACATCATCTTTCCCGCCATCTCGATGGGGCTCGCCCCCTTCCTGGTGTATTTCGCCTGGAAGGAGATGCGCGGCGCTGGTGAACCGTGGGTGTCCTTACGACGGTTCTGGGTGAAGATCTTCGCCCTGACCTTCGTCGTGGGCACCGTGACTGGTATCGTTCTCGAATTCGAGTTCGGGACGAACTTCGCCGCCTATGCCTCCGCAGTCGGTGGCATATTTGGCGGACCGTTGGCGACTGAGGGTCTCATGGCCTTCATGCTCGAATCCACGTTCCTCGGCATCTTGCTTTTCGGGAAAGAACGGGTTGGAAGACGAATGTATTTTCTCTCGGCCGTCCTCGTCGGCCTCGGATCCTGGCTCTCTGCGGTGTGGATCCTCATCGCTAACTCGTGGATGCAACTCCCCCAGGGATTCGAGATGGGGACTCGTGCTGGCCAGGAGGTCGCGGTCATCGTCGATCCGATTGCCGCGTATTTCAACCCGCGATTCTTCTACATGTTCACGCACATGCAGGCCTCAGCCGTGCTGGCCGCGGCGCTTTTCATGGCTGGGATTGCCACGTACAAGCTGACGACGGCCGAGACGCGCCGGAAATTCTGGATGACGAGTTTGAAAGTCGCCATCGTCGCCATGCTGATCACGGCCCCGTTCATGGCCATTCAAGGCGATTCCTACGGTCGCCACGTTTACGAGACCCAGCCGCAGAAGTTCGCGGCGATGGAAGCGGTCTACGAGACCGAATCGGGCGTCGACGAGTATCTCTTCGCGTTCCCGACCGATCCGGCCGATCTCCGCGATCCGAGTGCACGAAACCTCTTTGCGATCGGCATCCCGGGTGGCGCGTCGTTCCTCGCGAGCGGGGGTGATCCTGGCGCGACCATCCAGGGCTTGGATGACATGGAGAGTCTCCAGGGCGTCGAGGGCGAACCACCCGTCGCCATCGTCTTCTGGTCCTTCCGTGCCATGGTCGGACTCGGCATGTGGTTCATCTTCCTCGCACTCTGGGCTGGCTTCCGATGGTACCAGGGTAAGCTGATGGAAGACGAGTACCTAAAGAAGGGCCTCATCTACTCGACCGGGCTTGGCTTGCTCGCCATCGAACTCGGGTGGATGGTCGCCGAGGTGGGCCGCCAGCCGTGGGCCATCCAGGAGGTGTTGACCGTCACGGAGGGCGTCTCTCCGGGATTGACCGGTGGGGCGGCTCTGCTGACGCTTCTGGGATTCGTGGTGGGCTATACCGCACTCCTCGGGACCTGGATTTATCTGGTCCGGCGGCTCGTGCTCCGTGGGCCAAAAGCACCGGTTGACGAAAGTGAACCGGAGGTGATGGGCGAATGATGCCCCTCGCCTCGGGCCCCACCTGGTTGGGCGTTCCGCTGGTGGAGCTCTGGTTCGTGGCGTTATTCTTGACGCTCGCCATGTTCCTGTGGCTCGACGGGACGAATTTCGGGATGGGCGTCCTCTACGGCCTCAGTGACGATCACGAGACCCGCGAGCGGATTTTGGCCGCTCTCGCGCCACTTTGGGACGGGGCCGAAGTCTGGCTCGTCGTCTTCGGTGGGGCCCTCTTTGCGGTGTTCCCGGACGTGTATGCGGGAATCTTTAGCGGGTATTACCTGCTGATGTTTGCGATTCTCGCCGCGTTGATCCTCCGCGGGATTTCCCCGGAGTTCATGGAACAACGTGAAGATCCCCAGTGGCGGCGGATCTGGAGCATCACGTTCATCATCGGGAGCACGCTCGCACCGTTCCTCCTCGGCATGTTCGCGGCGAACTGGCTCGTCGGTGCCACCGGAACCATCACGGTTCCGGGGATCGTCGTCGGTCTCGCGCTCGTGGCGATCTCGATGGCCCAGGGCGCCGGTTTCCTCGGGATGAAAACCAAAGCCGGGCTCGACGACACGATGACACGGTACGGCCTGCTTTCCCAGGTACTCTACCTGGTACTGGCCGTCGTGACGGTCGTGTACCTCTACCTCGCCGTCGAGGGGATGGCTGCCAAGGTGGTTCATCCGACCATCCTCGGACTGGTCGCTCTCACTGCCATTCTGGGTGTCGCTTACCTGTGGTTGTTGCAGAACGATCAGTACCGTCCCGCCTTCATCGCGGCTGGAGCACAGATTTTCGGGTTGGTGACGCTGGTCGCCCTGCTCTTTTACCCGATCATCTACCCGGCTGCGGGGCTTACGGCCTTCGAGGCGGCAGTCTCGACGCTCCAGCTCAAGATCATGACCGTCGTGCTCGCGATCTTCCTCCCGCTCGTGCTGCTCTACTTCGCCGTCCTCTACAGTACCTTTTCCGGCCCGGCAGAACCGGCCGAAGGGTACTAGGGGCTTTTTTCGATCGGTGCACTCAATTCCACGCTACACAAATGGACTGTATGCACGTCGGCTTCGACATGGATGGCGTCTTGCTCGATACGTCGTCCGACCTGTCGTGGCTCGATCGAGCGCTCGATGAGACCCTCCGAACCTTCGATATCGAACCGACGGAGGCGAGCCGGAAACTCCTGTATCCGACGAATCTCCGGGATTTCGATCGCGTGGCCGAGGAACTGGGCGTCTCCCCGGAGGATCTCTGGCCCGTGCGCCACCGGGCTTACGTCCGCGAGAAAAACGCGGCCATCCGTGAAGGGGAAATTGGCCCCTATTCCGATATCGGCGAACTCCACACGCTCGCCGATATGGCCTCTCTCTCGATCATCAGCAATTCGCCGGAATCCGTCGTCGAGACCTTCGTAACGGAAGTTGGCCTGGAAGACGTTATCGAGCACCGAATCGGCCGCGGTAAAGAGCGGGATGCAGTTGAGGCAATGAAACCAGCCACGACCTTTTTCGACCGACTTGAGGCGGCCACTGAGGCCTCGTCGTCCGTCTACGTCGGGGACGCGAGTTCTGACGCTCTTTTCGCCCAGCGAACCGGGATGGCCTTCATCCATCTCGACCGCGAGGTGGGGGAGATTACCTCCCTGTCGAGCGCCCGGGAGAGAATTGTGGACTTGCTGTGAGTGCCCGCAAGACTTGAGAATGCGGCACGCCAACTCATCACTATGAGCATCGCTGACCTCATGTCGACCGATCTGGTGACCGTGCCGCTCGGAGCGACCCTCGATCGGGCCGTAGACGAAATGCTCGGAAACCGGACCGGGAGCGTCCTCGTCGTCGACGGCGACGAACAGGTCGGGATCATCACCGAAACTGACGTGCTCGCCGCCGGTTCGGGAACCGAGCGGCCCTTCAAGGATATCCCCGTCTCTCGAGCGATGAGTCCGAACCTGGTCACGATCGAGTCGGATGCGACGGCCGAATCGGCGATCGAACGAATGAAAGAGTACGGAATCAAGAAACTGGTCGTCACAGAAGACGAACAACTTCGTGGCATCGTGACGACGACGGATCTTCTCACCCATCGGACGGACCTGGCCGAAGAAGTTACCGCGATCGATCGCCAACAGTCCTACCCCGAGACCTGATGCTCAATTAGTGAGCCCACGGGTTTGGCCGTGTGCCGACGTCGGGCTACTCGACGTCTTTGGGCGTATCGGAGTCGTGGAACTTCTCGCCTTTCACGTCCGAGAGGATATTGAGCGCGGCTGCCACTCCGTCACCGGCCGCGATCTGGGCCTGCCACTCTTCGACACGCCCCATCGCCCCCGTCGCGTACACACCTTCGACGCTGGTTTCCATCGTGACATCCACGTCGACGACGGCTCTGTCGGTCAGTTCACAGCCCAGGTCCTTTGCGAGTGTCCGATCGGTTCCGGTCGCCAGAACGAGATAGTCGGCCTCGTAATCACCTTCCTCGGTTTCGACCAGAAAGTGATCGTCGAAGTTCGCCGCTCCAGTGACCTCCTCCTCCAGGATTTCCGCACCGAAGTCCTCGACCTGCTTGCGGGAGACATCCATAAACTCGGAGCCGTCGATACTCTCGACTCCGAGATAATTGAACAGGTGGGCTTTGTGCATCCAGGTCCCGTCGGTATCGAAGACGACCGTATCGAGCCCGTTTTTGGCCGTGTACAGTGCCGCTCCGAGGCCGGCGGGGCCTCCCCCGACGACGATCACATCAGTCATACAGGATAATTCACGGGCAGTTGGACAATAAACTTGGGCTACGGCGAGTATCTCGCGGGTAAATCGCTCACCAGCGACCTCGTGGAATCCGGCCCGCCGTCGTCGATCCCGAGATACGGTTGGATCCTCCGATCCCGAAACGAATTGATTTGGATTGGACGGATCTGGTTAGTGAGCCGGATCCTCGGCTGGGGCGATCATGTCCTCGATTTTGAGGATCACGACGTTGTTCGCCTCGTCTTTGGCGTCCACGGTGCCATCGACCCGGAGCTTGGAGATCGGCGTCGGCCCGACGGAGACCGCATCGCCCTCGTGAAAGTCCTTGATCGATCCACGGACCTCGACCTCGGCCCGGCAGAGATCCGGGTTGAAAACGGTCGTCAGGTCGATGTCCTGGACGTTGACGTCCTCGACCGGTTCGCCGTTTTGGGTGACGGGTATTACTGCCGGCGAATCGATCTGTTCGATTTCGAGGGCCTCGAAGGCGTTCGTGGTCGGTCGGTACCCCCCTTTTGGGCCAGGGACCCCCTCGACCAGTTGGAGTGCTTTGAGACTCTGCATCTGATTCCGGATCGTACCCGGATTCCGGTCGACTTCCCCGGCGACCGTTTCACCTTTGACCGCGGATTCCTCCTGTGTGTAGAGATCGACGAGCGCCCGGAGGATCGTCTTCTGGCTTGCGGTCAACTCGATAGAGGACATTGGGGCAAGATTGTCCGTATCGTTCTATAAAACCCCCGGCCCGACACAACGGTGGATCTCTCGAAACCGGGAGGCTTAATCCGGCGACCCGAGTGATTCTCCTCATGCAGGGACAACGCGTACTCGTGACCGGGGGAGCCGGCTTTATCGGGTCGAATTTGGCCAACACGTTGGCCGTCGACAACGAGGTCATCGTGGTCGATGACCTCTTTTTGGGAACACCCGAAAACCTCGATGCGGCGGTCGATTTCCGCGAGCGAAGCGTAC
>CAZJZA010000101.1:0-6510 GCA_964550355.1 uncultured Halobacteriales archaeon | reverse complement strand
TTCCCGGGCAATGCCGTGCCCGCCCCCGAGAACCCCCTCTCCGTGGGCGTCATCGACGTAGGTCATGGCGCCATATTCGTCGGCCAGGGCCTGGATCTCGTCCATCGGGGCGACGTCGCCGTCCATGGAGAACACGCCGTCGGTCACGACGATCATTCGGTTGTACTCCTCATAAACCGACTCCAGGGTCTCCTCGAGGCTTTCCATGTCCGTGTGACTGTAAATTTTCACGTCGGCCGGCGAAAGCCGAACCCCGTCGATGATACTTCCATGGTTCAGTTCGTCGGAGAGGAACACGTCGCCGTCGTCGAGCAGTTGGGGCAGGACGCCGGCGTTCACGGCGTAGCCGGTCTGGAAGGAGACTCCAGCTTCCGTGTTCTTAAAGTCGGCAATCGCCTGGTTCAACTCCTCCTGGATCTCCATGTAGCCCGCGATCGACCAGTCCGAACCGGCTCCCATGCCGTACTCCTCGATTGCGTCCTGGGCTGCATCTTTCACTCGCGGGTCGTTTGCCAGGTCGAGGTAGTTGTTCGCCGCGAGGAGGACCGCTTTTTTGCCTTCGACAGTGACGTTCGGTTTCGACGGCCCCTGGAGTTGGCGCAGGTCCCAGGTCTCTCCTCGGTCCCGCATTTCTTCGACTTTCTCGGCCAGGTACTGTGTTTTCTCCGTCATGTGTCCCACCCTACGTCCCACCCCCGCAAAAACGTACCCGAGTGCACAAAACTCGCTCAGCGCATGGTTCCCTCGTTCAGTGCAGTGTCCCCTCCCGTTCGTTCACGTCTGCGGCGAACAGCGCATATCCCACCTCTGCCGGGGAATGCCCCGTTTCTACGGCAAGCGTTCGAATCGGCTCGATCATGGTAACACGCGCTCGGGGTCGTGGTCGCATAGGCGAGGTCGTACAGCTGGCGCCGGTCGAAAGTGCCAGGGAGCGAAAGTTTCAGGGTCGTTCTTCCCCTTTTGTTCCCATGGGAGAGTCAAGTCTCGCGGCCGTCCGGCGACTGCTCGAAACTGCCCTCGAGGTCTGCGAGTCCGACGAGTGTGCCTTCCAGCTCCGGACGGCACTCCAGATGCTCGAGGCCGTCGAGCAGGACATCGCCGCTGAACACATCGATCTGGCTGCCTTCCAGGACGGGCTCGAGGACGAAGAACTCCGCTCCCGGCTGGAGGAGGCCGGGATCCTTGAGCCTGAGGACTGATCGGCTGGTTGAAGACCAACAGACTGGTTGGCTGGCTGAAGACCAAAGGGCTGATCGGCTGGCTAAGACCAGTAGTGAATGGACCGGGCGACAACCCGCAGAGAATTGAGCGGGTAGAACAATACTTTTGAATCTGAGTAGCGAAGGGCGGATACATGGCACTCAGCGACGACATCCGGGACGCGTTATCGGAGGTCTATGACCCGGAGATCCCGGTGAATATCGTCGATCTCGGGCTCGTGTACACGATCGGAGTCGAGGAGGAGACGGGTTCGGCCCACATCGAGATGACCCTGACGAGTATGGGTTGCCCGATCGCGGACGCCATCAAACGGAACGTGACCGTGGCCGCAGAGGGTGTCGAGGGTGTCTCAGACGTTTCCGTGGAACTCGTCTGGGAACCGCCGTGGTCGCCGGAGAAAGCGACCGAAACCGGGAAGGCCAAACTCGAATCGATGGGGATTCGGGTGCCGAACTACGACGATGACGGCGAGGAGACTGCTGGCCCCGAAACGCCGTTCTAATACCGCCGAACTGACCGACTGCATTCTGCAACAACGTTCCCCTTTCTGGCTGACTTCGACCGACGGGCTCCGTCTGTACCTGGATATCTTCTCTAACAGTCTCCCTTACAGCCGCTTTCCCCGTGGCTATGACCGTGGCCGTGCCCATCTTCATGATCGTGACCGTGGTCATGATCATCTCCATCTTCGTGACCGTGGCTATGATCGTGCTCATGACCTCCTCCATGATCGTGACCGTGACCACCTTGACCGTGGTCGTGGTCATGTCCGTGGCCATGGACATCTTCGGGCCAGACCTCCTCGAGCGTGTCGTTCTCCCACTGGGCCAGTGCTTCCGCCACGGCTCCTTCGGCTCCACGGTAGACGGTGATGCCGTCAGCACGGAGCCGTGATACGGCCCCCCGACCGATGTGACCTGCGATGAGGACGTCCGCTTCGGTATTTGCTACGGTGACCGGTGGAGGGCTCGCGTTCGGGCCATGGCCGCCGGTATGCTCCACAAAGTCGGTTTCACCCGTTTCGGTATCGAAACAGGTGAACCCCTCTGTGCGACCGAAATGAGGCGAAATCGGGGCCGATTCTCCGTCTTCGTCGCTCGTGGGAAGCGCGATACGCATGCAACCCGGGTACGCCGTTCGTCCTTGTGAACGTTTCTCTCATGACCTGTCGTGCTGGATGGGGGAAAGCGATAGGATGGGATTTGGGAACCGAAAACACGCGATGGATCCAAGGACTCCTATATCCTCGCCACAAACGGTCGACAAATGGCTGCGGGAGTACTCGTCTGTGGCGGTGGATCCACCCGGTTCGGGGAGGCCGATAAGGTCTGTGCGGATCTCGCCGGTCGACCCCTGGTGCGCCACGTCGCCGAGGGAATCGAGCCCACCATCGACGAACTGGTCGTCAACTGCCGGGAGTCACAACGCGAGTGCATCGAGGACGCGATGGCGGGGTACACTCACCCGGTTTCCTATGTCTTCGACGACCTGGAGGACGCCGGGCCACTTTACGGCATCAAACGGGGACTCGACGCGACCGACGCGGAGTACGCGATCGTCGTCGCCTGTGACATGCCGTTCGTCGATCCGGATTTCGTCGACTACCTCTTCGAGCGGGCCGGCGGCCACGAAGTGGCGATCCCCCGTCACGGTGAGGGGAACTGGTATCAACCACTGCAAGCGGTCTACCGTGTTGAGTCGATGCGAGGGGCTATCGAGACCGCGATAGCGAGGGGTGCGGACCGGCCGATCCAGCCGGTCTTGGAGCTCGACACCGTGACGGTGGATGAGGTGGACCTCCCCGAGGAGGTGACTGCCCATACCTTTTTCAACGTCAACACGCGCGAGGATCTCGATCGTGCACACGACCTCCTCGAGGATGGTTCGGTCAGGACCGAGCGCTAACGGTTTCCGTGTTTTCTAGCTATGTCGATCCGGGTTTTTTCCGCCAAACAAACGAAAGGGAGCGGGCGCGAGTAACGGAAACGGGCGGAAGTAACTCCAGGAAAGGGGGGAAGAGAGTTTGACATCCTCCCCGCCCTGAAGGGCGAGGATTCCCGAGTCAAGCAAATCGAAGATTTGCGTACGTCGCAAACCTCCGGTTTGCTCAGCGTTGGGATATTACGGTTTGCAATCCACCTGTTCGCTCGGTGCGAAACGCCCCGAGGTTTGATTAAACAAGCGAACTGCTGGCCGTGCCAAACGACCGTTACTCATATCCCCCGTGGGAGGATTCTGAGTTATCTTTCTGCGGATGTTCACCGCGCCATTCACGTCTGCGTTCATCGTCGCACCGCACGACTCACAGACATACAAGCCACGCTCCACCCGATTCGCGTCACGCTTCCGCCCACAGCACGAACATGTCTTTGACGTATCTCGCTCGCTTGTGCGGTCAACGAGAATACCGTGTTCTTCCGCCTTGTATTCCAAGAGCGTCGTGAAACGGTCGAACTCCCATCCGTGGAGTTTCTTGTTCCCACGCTTGCCCCAGTTCCGAGACTCACCGTTTTCGCACTCACGAATCTCGCTCAAATCACCGATGGCGATTCGGCCAACTTCGTGGTCGATACACTTCTCTACGATGTGCTTGGCAAGCGCGTGCAGGAAGTGGTCTTTCCGCCGAGAGAGTTTCTGCCGGGCACGAAGCGCACGGCGTGACGGGCCGTTCTCGCCTTCGGTATCGTACTCGTCGCGGGTGAAGTAGTGCTTGTCCTGTTTCAGCACGTTCCCGGGATACAACTCGGCGTCCCCGTTGTCATAGGCGATGGCGAGGTAGTTCTTGATGCCGAGGTCAATTCCTGCCGTGTTGTCGCCGGGTGCGTCCTCGACGGGAATCTCGACTTTACAGACGAGGTGGAATTCCCAACGGTCGCCGTTCCACACGGCTCTGACTTGTTGGATGTTCTCCACGGTTACATCAGGTCGCGTTTCGTACTCCGCGAGGATGAAGTCCGAGCGGTGGGTCTTCAGGTTGAATCCCTTGCTCAGACGGAGTTTGTTGTGCTTGGAATCGTGTTTGATGCCGTTCTGCTTCCACGTCACGGTGGAGCGTGGGTGTTCGTCGCCTCGCTTTCGATAGCCGGGAGGATTCGCGTCTGTATCTCCGTTCTTGCGCTTTTTGAACCAACCGTTGAACGACTCAGCGAGTTCTTCGAGAACGCGCTGACTTGACTGAGAATGTAGGTCACTGTATCGTTCGTGGTCTTTTAATTCGCGCTTCAGGTCGGCTTCTGACGGAATTTCTCCGGTTTCGTCCCATATTTGTTGGACGTGGTAGCGAGCAACGTTCCACAGTTTGGATGCTGAGTGCCCGCCGTCATCGAGGTCGTCACTCACTTGGGAGTGATTGACGATTTTCGCTCGATGGGTACGGGTTGTCTCCAGCATCGGACTGTGTTCATAAGTATTTATGGGGGATTGTGTACTAAAAGTAACGACCGGGGGCGTAGAATATCCGGCGTGCTATCGAGCGCGGTTAGTGGAGGAGTTGTCGGCTGTATCCCCGCCCTGAAGGGCGGGGTTTTAGCCTTGAGTCTTCCATAAGAAAGAGGCTGGGGTGGGTACAGGAAACGGGGGCAATCGGGATCCCCGGGCCGGTCCACTGTGTCCCCTGCACAGGGACCTACATACACCTCGTAACTGGGGGTATGAGTGTTTTGTGTCTCCCCCCTTCTTTCACCGCATTTACGAATCAGGGAACAGAAGGGAGTGCCACCCCTACGGAAACCTGAGCCATGGCCCAAAGCAACGATTCTGGAACGTATCACGAATGGCGGTCGTTTCTCCGATGCCCCGATTGTGGGGACACGGAAATCGACTTCGACCACTACGACGATGGAACGATGTTCTATTGCCAGCAGTGTGGGGCCGAAGCGTGGGCCGCAAAAATCGTGAAGAAGGACATCTGAACCATTTTTCCGGGTTCACACTCTCTCACTGACCGACCTGGACCGTCAGCATTAGATACCTCCCTCACACACCGACTGCCATGGACCAATTTCAGGACCGATTGGACGTGGTCGGGATCCCTGTCGGCATCTTCGTGCTTGTAGTGGGGTTGGGAACGCTTCTGGGCCAACCCTGGCAATACGCGGCCGGGGGTTCCCTCGGTATGGTGCTGCAACTCGTGGGTGCGCTTTCGGCGGTCGGCATCGGTGTGGGACTGATATGGCTCGGGCACTTCGTCGAGTCGTGACCGACGAGCGATACAACCTTTTGTCCTGAACAAGTCGTATCGGTATGAACGCCGAGGGGCTCGGGCCCGAGCCACAACTGCTCGATCGGATCTTCGAGACGAGCCCAACCGGGATCGTCGTGCTGACTCCCGATGGATCGATCACCCGGTGTAACGATCGCGCCGAGGAACTGCTCGGGCTGGAAGAGGCCGACATCGAGGGCAAGACCTACGAAGAGCCCGAGTGGACCTTCACAGACGAGGCCGGCGAGCCGGTGGCCGAATCCGAGCACCCGTTCGTTCAGGTCCGGGACAGCATGGGCCCGATTTTCGGCCAGGAGTTCCGCATGGAACGCCCCCACGCGGATCCGATTTTCCTCTCGATTTCCGGGGCCCCGATCGTCTCGAACGGCGAGGTCGAACGGCTGGTCTTTGCCTTCGAGGACGTGAGCGAACGTCGCGAGCGCGAACGGGAACTCGAGGTCATGACCCGCCAGCTCGAGGTGCTCAATCGCGTGGTACGCCACGACATTCGCAACGAGATGGCGGTCCTCCTCGGCTTCATCGAGACCGCCGCCGACGCCGTCAAGGATCCGGACGCCTCGGCGTACCTCGAACGCGCCACCCAGGCCGGCGAGCACGTGGTCTCGATCACGAAGGCCGCCCGCGACCTCATGGACGTGGTCACCGCCTCCAAGCCACCGGAACTCGACGCGATCGAGATCTGCCCAATCCTCGAGGAGGAGATCGACCTGGTCCGGGAGGGCAATCCCGAGGCCACGGTTCGGATCGAGGGCTCGATTCCGGACGTCGAGGTCCGGGCGACCGAACTCCTCGATTCGGTGTTCCGCAACCTCCTCTCGAACGCGATCGTCCACAACGACAAACCGGTGCCGGTGGTCACCGTCTCGGCGACGACGGCGGACGACCTTCTCCGGGTCTCGGTCGCGGACAACGGCCCCGGGATTCCCGACGAGAAGAAGTGGGAGGTCTTCGGAAAGGGCGAGGTGGGGTTGGACAGTGACAGCACGGGGATCGGCCTCTATCTCGTCGAGAGTCTGGTCGCCCAGTTTGGCGGCGACGTCTGGGTCGAGGACAACGAGCCCCGTGGC
>CAZJZA010000100.1:0-6651 GCA_964550355.1 uncultured Halobacteriales archaeon | reverse complement strand
TGCGGGCCGGTGGGGTAGCTTGGTATCCTTCGGCCTTCGGGTGGCCGTAACCGCGATTCAAATTCGCGCCGGCCCATTTTCCCACCGCATTCACGAGGAGCGGTGCGACTCGTCAGGTCGCGACGCGAGTCCCCCAGCGGTGGGAAATGACCACGGGAATTTGAATTAGGGAATAAATCTTCGATTTGTGAGTGGAATTCAAATTCGCGCCGGCCCACTTTTCCCGCATTTTTCGTTGCTCATCCGTGGCACCGCCGTTCGACACACCCTTGACTCTCGTCCCGTTCCTGGGGACAGCGAACGAGAGACCATCCTCACTGAGAACCGTCCGAACCCCGACGATGGCCTGAAAGATCACTCATTCCAGACGGGCCTCCGAGCGCTGTCAAGACTTACCAGGAATGGAGAATCACGCCCTCGACTGGATATTCAACCCGAACTCAGTTTGCGAAATACTATACCGTAAAGCGCATCTACAGACTGCCATGGAAGGAGAGGACCGGGGGAAGATTTCGGTTCTTCATGTGGATGACGACCCGGATTTCCTTTCGATCGCCGCCACGAACCTCGAACGGAAAGCCGATCGGATTTCCGTCCAGACGGCCACGACCGCCCAGGAGGGCCTGGAGCACCTCGAAACAAGCGAAGTCGATTGTATCATCGCGGACTACGAGATGCCCGATCTGAGTGGCATCGAGTTTCTCGAAACCGTCCGCGAAGACCATCCCGGCCTTCCGTTCATTCTTTTCACTGGCAAAGGCTCGGAGGACGTCGCCAGCGAAGCCATCTCCGCCGGAGTTACTGATTACGTGCAAAAAGACCACGGGAGCGACCACTATGCGCTCCTGGCGAACCGGATCGCGAACGCTGTCAAACGACGACGGGCGAGTGCGGAGTTGGCCGAGGCGAAAGACCGCTATCAGAATTTCGTCGAGTTCTCCTCGGACATCGTCATGGTGATCGACAATGCGGGGGAAGTGACGTACGTCAGCCCAGCAGTTGAGCGGGTGCTCGGGTACGACCCCGAGAGACCGGTCGGTGAGGGTGCCTTCGAACACCTCCACCCAGACGATCGCGAACGCGTGTTGGAGCTATTTACGAGGGTGAAAAACCAGGACACGAAAACCACCGAACGGCTCGAATACCGCTTCAAGCACAAAGACGGCTCTTACCGGTGGCTCGAGTCCATCGGCATCGACCGAACGGATACCGAAATCGGCGGATTCCTCATCCATTCCCGGGATATCACCGAGCGGAAGGAATTCGAACAGGAACTCGAAGAACAGCGGGACAACCTCGAATATCTCAACCAGGTCGTGCGCCACGACATCCGAAACGAATTGCAACTTATCCTCGGGTATGCAGACACCCTCGAGTCACGAGTCGAGGCGGAAGACAAAGTTCATCTGGAGAAAATCCGCGAGGGGGCTCGTGAGGCCGTCGAGATAACCAAGATGGCCAGAGACATGACCGAAGTAATGCGCCAATCGGATATCATGTGCTCTCCGGTGGCGCTCAAACCCGTTCTCGAAGACGAGGCCCGTGAGGCCCACTCGAAATACGAACACGCGGCCGTCACTTTCGATGGACCGGTACCGAACGTAGAGGTCCTCGCCAATGAGATGCTGGAATCCGTGTTTCGAAACCTGTTGAACAACGCGGTCCAGCACAACGACAAGGAGACCCCCGAGGTGACCATTTCGGCGACGCGTGAAACCGAGACAATGGAGATCAGTATCGCCGACAATGGCCCCGGCATTCCCGACGAACTGAAGGATAAAATCTTCGAGAAAGGCTATATCGGGGCCGATAGCACCGGGGCTGGACTCGGGTTGTATCTCGTCGAATCGCTCGTCGAGCAATACGGTGGCGAGGTTCGAGTCGAGGACAACGAGCCAACGGGAACCGTGTTTATCGTGGAACTCCCCCTCGCTGAATAAGCCCAAAATCGATTTCCGGCAGATTCTCGGCTTCGAGTACTCGCTGTCTCCTCGATTGATTTCCCCAACTACTCCAGGGGGTGGAGCAATCCACGCCCACACGACGACGTTAAACTCCCCGCCCACAAATCCACGTCTATGTCGTCGGAGACGCCAGGGAATCTACCTCCGCCCGAGGCCTTCAAGTCGGTCTTTCAGGTCTACGAGGTCCGGCAGGAGGGGGAGGGGGTCCACTACTACGGCGACCCGCTGGTGAACCAACAACAACTCCTCGAGACGGTCTGGCCGCAGTTCCAGGAGGCGGGCTACGAGGTCTCCCTGGACCGCCGGTTGGGGGAGTTCGTGCTCGTCGCCCAGCCACGGGAGATGGGGGAGGACGGCATTCCGTGGATGAACGTCGTCCTGGCCGTGGCTACTATCCTTTCGACGCTGTTCGTGGGAGCCCAGTGGTACTACGTAAAGGACCCGCTCTCGCCCGAACTACTCAAGGCGCTGCCGTTCACGCTCGCGGTGATGGGCGTGCTCGGCACCCACGAACTCGGCCACTACGTCCTGAGCCGCTATCACGACGTCCCCGCATCGCTCCCGTATTTCATTCCGTTCCCGACGATCATCGGGACGATGGGGGCGGTCATTCGCATCCGGGGACGGATTCCCGACCGCCGGGCGCTCTTCGACATCGGCGTGGCCGGACCGCTCGCTGGCCTCGTGGCGACGGTCCTCGTGACCGTCATCGGGCTCTCCCTCCCGCCCGTTGCAGTTCCCGAGTGGGTGCTGGCGGCGGAGTCGACCGTGGAGATCCAGTTCAACTACCCGCTGCTCCTGCAGGGCATCGCCGCTTTGCTGGGCGAGCCGCTCTCGTATGGTGACCCCGCACTCGTGGTCAACCCGGTCGTGATCGGCGGGTGGGTGGGGATGTTCATCACCTTCCTGAATCTCATCCCGGTGGGGCAACTCGATGGTGGGCACATTCTCCGAGCGATGGCCGGGCCCGCCCAGGAGCGGATCGCACCCTTGGTCCCAGTGTCCCTGTTCGGCCTCGCAGTCGGCCTCTACCTGTTCACGGACGCCGGTCAGATGGTGGGCGTCTGGATCCTCTGGGGGATCATGGCCATCCTCGCGACGTACATCGGCTCTGCGGCCCCGATCGCGGAGGGAAAACTCGACTTCCGCCGCCGGGCACTCGGCGTCTTCACCTTCGTGCTCGGGGTGCTCTGTTTCACGCCGATTCCGATCGAAGTCATCGGCCTGTAACTCCTGGCTCACTCCGTCCCGTGCGTGTACCCTTTGTCTCCCAGCGGTTCTCCGTCCAGTTCGATCCCGGCTCCGGCCTTCTCGACCTGTCCGATGACTGAGAGCGGGACCGAAAGCGCCTCTCTGGCGGTTTCAACGCGACCCTCCGGCAGCGTACAGACCAACTCGAAATCCCCGCCGAACGTGATGGCCTCCTCGAGCGGGCTCGTCCCGAGACCGAGATACGTCTCGAGAGCGTCAGCGACCGGAATCGCCGACCCCTCGATGGAGAACCCGACGCCGCTCGCCGCTCCCAGTCGATGGAGCGAGCGGGCCAGTCCGTCACTCGAATCGATCATCGCGGTTGCGTATTCTGCCAGGACGGTACCGGCGGCGACCCGGGGCGTGAACTGAAACAGGTCGTTGCCCTGGCCGATCGCCCCCGCCTCGAACGCCCGGACGCCGGCTGCTCCTCGTCCGAGGGTCCCCGTCACACAGACGATTTCGCCCGGATTGGCGCCATCACGAGTGACCGGCTCCGTTGTTTGGCCGACTGCGGCTGTTGCGACTGTGAACTCCGGATGCTGGTCCAGGTCACCGCCGACGTACGCCGCGTCCACCGCCCGAGAGACCTCCTGTGCCCCCCTGACGAAAGACTCGAGATCGCCCTCGTCGAACTCCGGGGCGCCGAATGCTGCGACGGTTGCACTCGCGGTCGCGCCCATCGCGGCGATGTCGGAAAGCGAGACACCGACCGACCGCCAGCCGGCCGTGTAGCGACTCGTCCCCGGCGGGAAATCCGTCGCCTCGTGGAGCATGTCGATGGTGAGGACCATGTCGTCGACGACCGCCGCGTCGTCATCGGCTCCTTCGAGGAGATCGGCGACCAGCGAAAGCGCGGCCTGCTCGTCCATGACAGCCAGTGGTGCGGCGGGAAAAAAAGCGGTCCGGTCGGGGGACAGAACCGCCGGCGAACGCCTAACGAATGGTTTAAACAGCGGCATCGAGAATTCGCGGGCATGGCAACTCTCTACGACGCCCCTGCGGACGAGCTCATCGAGGCGGTCGCCGAGGAGCTCGCAGAGCGACTCGACGAGCCCGACTGGGCCACGTACACGAAGACCGGCGCGAGCCGGGAACTGCCCCCCCAACAGGAGGACTTCTGGGCCACCCGGGCCGCGAGCGTCCTCCGGAAGGTGGCGATGAACGCCCCGATCGGCGTCGAAAGTCTCTCGACGGCCTATGGTGGGACCTCGGGCGGTTCGAACCGCTATGAAGTCGCTCGCAGCAAACGAAGCGATGGCTCCAAAAAGATCCTCCGCGAGATCTTGCAGGACCTCGAAGACGAGGGACTGATCATGACTCGTGAGGGAGAGGGTCGGGATATCACCCCCGACGGCCAAAAACTCCTCGACGAAACCGCCGGCGAAGTCATCGAATCCCTCGACGACCCGGCACTCGAGCGCTACGCCTAAGCCCGATCGTCCGGATTTTCACTCGTTTCTCGTCCGCTGCGGTGTTTTTTGCATTTGATCGACGGGCCTCTGGACGAAATAACGCCGAGAATATCGGCCGTCACCACATCTCAAATCACCGGACGAAGGTTTATCTCAGAACACCGGGCCATTCCGGCTCATGCCTCGATTGTTGGCCCGGATCGGTCCGCGGGTGTGTGACGACCCGGTCCGGGGCTGACTTGTCGCCTGTTTGCCCCTGCTCTTACCCGGTCCTGGCTTACGTTCCGTGCTGCCAACTGTCCATGTACTCCTGTTGGGTTGGTGTGAGGTCGTCAATCTCGATGTCCTCCGCACGGAGCTTGATCTCCGCGACTTCCCTGTCGAGTTCGTCGGGGACTTCGTGGACGCCAGCGTCGTAGGCGTCACCGTTTTCCACGAGTTCCCTGACGGAGACGGCTTGAATCCCGAAGCTCTGGTCCATGACCTCGACGGGATGGCCCAGCGAGACCGGGCTTGCCAGGTTCACCAGCCGCCCCTCGGCGAGGACGTTGATCCGGCGACCGTCCGCGAGTTCGTACTCCCGGATACCGTCTCGAACGTCCGACTGGGAAACGGCAAGTGCGGCCAGGCCGTCGAGATCGATCTCGACGTCGAAGTGACCGGCATTGGCCAGGATAGCGCCATCTTGCATTCGCTCGACGTGGTCGGGCGTGATGACGTCCCGGTTCCCCGTCGTGGTGATGAACACGTCGCCCTTTTCAGCAGCTTCGCCCATCGGGAGGACTTCGTATCCTTCCATGTGGGCTTCGAGGGCCTGGCGTGGGTCGATTTCGGTGATGACGACCGAGGCGTTCTGGCCTGCCGCCTTCTTCGCGACGCCTCGGCCACACTGACCGTAGCCCGCGACCACGACCGTCTTTCCAGCCCAGGCGAGGTTGGTCGTCATCGCGATGCTGGATAAGGAGGCCTCCCCGGTGCCGTGGACGTTGTCGAAGAGTCGCTTCATCGGCGTGTCGTTCACCGCGAAGACCGGGTATTCGAGCGCGTCGTCGGCGTCCATCGACCGGAGCCGATGCACGCCGGTCGTCGTCTCCTCTGAGCCCCCGATGATCGATTCTATCAGCTCGGGGTGTTCCTGGTGGATCCGGAAAACCAGGTCGCCGCCGTCGTCGACCGTGATATCCGGTTTGTGGGCGATGACGGCCTCGATGTCGTCGTAATAGCCCGTCTCGTCGACCCCGTGTTCGGCATAGGAGGTGATGTTCTCGTGGGTGTCGAGGGCCGCGCTCACGTCGTCGTGAGTCGAAAGTGGATTACACCCGGTGATCGCAATTTCCGCCCCACCAGCGGCCAAAGCCTCGACGAGCGCCGCGGTCTTGGCCTCGACGTGGAGGGCCATGCCGATGGTGTAGCCCGCGAATGGCCGGTCGGCCTCGAAATCTGCTCGGAGTGACTGGATGATCGGCATGTGCTCGAACGCCCAGTCGATCTTCGATCGGCCGTCGGCGACACTACCTTCGACGTCCGAGAGCCGCTCGCTGATCGGAGAAGCTGTCATGCTCGAACGGAGGGCCAGCGCGCTTTAATGGGTATCGGACCCGGTCAGGCCCGATCGACGAGCCGCTCGGCCCGCTCGATCGCCTGCTCTCGAACGGCTTGCTCCTCGAGGGATGAAACCTCGCGATCTTCCATGAGGACCGTCCCGTCCACCATCGTGTGGCGGACGTCGCTCCCGTTTGCGGCATAGACGAGGTGGGAGACGTACTCGTGGACCGGCGTCATTCGCGGCGTCTGGAAGTCGACCACGATCAGGTCGGCGGCCGCGCCCGGTTCGACCCGTCCTCCTGGGAGGCCCAGTGCCCGAGCGCCCCCTTCGGTCGCCATCCGAACGACGGCCTCGGCCGGGACCGCACTGGCGTCATCGGCCGCCAGCTTCCCCAGGGGCGCCGCGTCGCGCATCTCACCCGACACGTCGAGGTCGTTGTTCGAGGCGGCCCCGTCCGTTCCGAGCGCCAGCGGCA
>CAZJZA010000099.1:0-6736 GCA_964550355.1 uncultured Halobacteriales archaeon | reverse complement strand
CTGTCGAAGCCCAGCATGTGCTTGTTCTTCTCGAAGAACTCGGCGATGGAGATCGATCTCAGGTCGGCCGCTAGTTCGTCAGCGACTGCATCCCCACCCCCTGGTGTCGGATCGAAGGCCGTCATTCGATTAGGTCGGCTTTCCCGGCCAGTCGCCAAAAGGCTCCCGGTCCGATCGGTAACCGGGGTGAAAGTGAAGCGGAAGAAGTGAAGCGGAAGAAGTGAAGCGGAAGAAGTGAAGCGGCCTACGCGCGCGCACGCGCATAGCCGCCTTTTATAAGGCAGCACGCACTACCTATGACCACTTCATTCATGGTCGAGGATTCCAACTACGGTGCTGGCCAAATCCAGGTTCTCGAGGGTCTCGAGGCCGTCCAGAAGCGACCCGCGATGTACGTGGGTTCGACGGACAGCCGGGGGCTCCACCATCTCGTCTACGAGGTCGTCGACAACGCTATCGACGAAGCCCTGGCCGGGTACTGTTCGCATATCGAAGTCGAATTACACGAGGACGGCTCGGTAAGCGTCCGTGACGACGGCCGGGGCATTCCGGTCGATACGCACGAGGAGTACGATCGCCCGGCTGTCGAAGTCATCCTGACCGTTCTCCACGCAGGGGGGAAGTTCGATAAAGAGTCTTACCAGGTCTCAGGGGGCCTCCACGGCGTGGGGGTCTCCGTGGTCAACGCCCTCTCAGAATGGCTCACCGTCGAAGTCGACCGGGACGGCCACCGCTACGAACAGCGCTTCGAGCGGGGCGAACCAGCCTCGGAACTCGAAGAAGTGACGACCATCCCCGAGGACCAGACTGGGACGTTCATTCAGTTCAAACCGGATACGGACATCTTCGAAGTCGAGACGTTCTCCTTTTCCACCCTGGAATCGCGACTCCGCGAACTCGCCTTTCTCAACTCCGGGGTTCGTATCTCGCTTATCGACTCACGCGAGGAGGAAAGTGACACCTCGACCTTCGAGTACGAGGGCGGTATCAAGGAGTTCGTCGAGTACCTGAACGAGACACGAACCCCCCTCCACCGGGACGTCATCTATCTCGAAGATGAATCCGAGGGCGTGCAGGTCGAGATCGCGATGCAGGCCACCGAGGACCTGCAGTCATCCACTCACGCCTTCGCGAACAACATCAATACTCGCGAAGGTGGGACCCACCTCACGGGGTTCAAAACCGCACTCACTCGAGTCGTCAACGCCTACGCGAGCAATCACGATCTCCTGGGTGCGATCGACGGTGAGAACCTGAAAGGCGAGGACATCAGAGAGGGGTTGACAGCCGTCATCTCGATCAAACACCCCGACCCACAGTTCGAAGGCCAGACGAAGACGAAACTCGGGAACAGCGACGTCCGTGGTATCGTCGAATCCGCGCTTCACGATGGACTCAAAACGTACTTCGAGGAAAATCCGGATACCGGGGAGGCCATCATCTCGAAAGCCATCGAGGCGGCAAAGGCACGAAAAGCCGCACAGCAGGCAGAGGAGTTGACCCGCCGAAAAAGCGCCCTGGAAAGTACCTCGCTGCCCGGTAAGTTGGCCGACTGTCAGACCAAAGAGCCGGACAAATCCGAGTTGTTCATCGTGGAAGGCGACAGTGCTGGGGGCTCGACAAAGCAAGCCCGCGACCGCGAGTACCAGGCTGTGCTTCCCATCAGGGGAAAGATCCTCAACGTCGAGAAACACCGACTCGACCGGATCCTCGAAAACGAGGAGATTCGAGCGATGATCCGGGCCATCGGCACCGGGATCGGCGAGGAGTTCGACCTCGAGAATCTTCGATACGGCCGAATCATTATGGCGAGTGTGGACGGTGAAGACCACGGATTTATCCGGGACGAAAATGGAAAAACGAAGTTCGTAGAAATTGGCGAGTATATCGACGAAGTGATTGAGGCAGACGGCGACGGGTATGAGAATCACGAAGTCCTCTGCTTCGGCCTCAATGATCAGGAAACGAAGTTCCAGCCGATCGATCAGGTCATCCGACACGAGGTCGATGAACCCTTGTACGAAATCGAAACGAGCTATGGGCGGAATCTCAGAGTCACTGCCTCCCATAGCGTGTTCGTCCACCGTGATGGACAGGTCGAACTGGCTGCGGGTGAGGACATCGAGGCGGGCGATCAGGTCGTCGCGCCTCGATCCGTTCCCCTACAGGGGGATCGTGAGGGAGAACGTATCGACGTGCTTGCAGAACTCGTTCGGAAATCCGACGAATTTGAGGAAGAGATATTCGCGCGCGGTCCAGGCATCGAGGAACTGTTCAAGACAAAAGTTCGGGCCGAATACACCGACGGTGGGGCCGATTCAGTCGATCGAGTCCAGGCGAGAGTCGAAGCGCCGGAAGACGTTCGAGCATCACTGAAAGAACAGCGTCTCGAAGCAGGACTCACTCAGGAGGAAGTCTGTCAGGAAGTTGGAATCGCACAGCCGATAACGATCTCCCAGTGGGAACGAGGGGAATCACGGCCAACGGTTTCGAACTTCCAGGCGTATTGTGAAGCCGTCGGAGTTTCTGCCGGGGCGGTAATGCAGAACGTCTCGACGACCGATTCGCTTCTCGATCAGCGGTGGAATAATCAGTATGCTGGTGCCCCGACCAATCGGGTCAGGGATTACGTCCGTGTGAGCGAATTGGACGAATCGGACCTCGATCACATTCCGGACGGAGCGGAGGTGGAATTGACGCCTCAGCACTATGCTGACCAGGCAATCGATCGGTACATCACCGTCGACGAAACGTTACTCGATCTGTTCGGGTTCTACGCAGCTGAAGGGTCCAAATCGCGCAGAAACGGTGTCCGGTTGGCAATGGGGGCCAACAACGAACCACTGATCGAGAAGTACCAGCAGGCGTTCGAGCACGTGTTCGGGATTCGGGGGAAGTTGAGCGAATATGAAAGCCGAATTGCCGAAGTGAAATTGGTCAATAGAGTTGCTGCATTGGTCTGGGAACAAGTATTCGGAATCACGGGCGAACGTGCGACCGAAAAGTCCGTCCCGGATATCGTGTTCGACGTATCCAAGCAGGGACAACAGGCCTTCCTTCGGGGGTATTTGCTCGGTGATGGGACGGTTATAGCGGATAAAATCACCTGGACGACGACCTCTCGAGATCTGGCGAGTGCGGTCATGTATCTCCTTTCCGCACAGGGAGTCGTCGGCTCTCACTCGACGAGAACACCGGATAAGATTCCCAACTCCGACGAATGGGGAATCGAATCAAAATCCGAACGCCATACGATTACAGTCAGCGCGAAGTCTGATCTCGAAAAACTCCGAGAGGTATGGAAAGTCCATTCCAATTCGGCCAAATTGGCGGAATACCTCGCTGATGGAGTAACGAACGAGAAGAATCGACGGTTCGAGGAAGTCTCGGACGATCTGGTTGCGCTTCCGGTGAAAGGTGTCGAGAGAGTCGATCCCTCGAGCAGCTACGTCTATGATTTCTCCGTCGAGGACGACGAGAACTTCATCGCCGGAATGGGTGGCATTTGCGCCCATAATACCGACGCTGACGTCGACGGAGCGCACATCAGAACGCTCCTCCTGACCTTTTTCTACCGCCACATGCGCCCGCTTCTGGAAAACGGTCACGTGTACGCGATCAAGCCGCCGCTTTACCGCATTCGGTATCGTGGGGAGACCTACGACGCGATGACCGAGGCCGACCGCGAGCGGATCGTCGAGGAGAAATGTAACGGGAATCCGACCCAGATCCAGCGGTTCAAGGGCCTCGGCGAGATGAACCCCGAACAACTCTGGGAGAGCGCGATGAACCCCGATAATCGGATCCTCAAGCGGATCACCGTCGAGGACGCCGCCGAGGCCGATAAGATGTTTTCGGTATTGATGGGCGATTCCGTCGGGCCCCGAAAGCAGTTCATCCAGGATCACGCGACCGACGCCGAGTGGGTGGATATCTGATGAGCTCAGAACTCCCTGAGCCGGCCGGAAAAGTCGGAGACGAGATCGAGACGGTGCGGGTCGAAGACGAAATGGAGCAGTCCTACATCGATTACGCGATGAGCGTGATCGCCGGGCGAGCCCTGCCGGACGTGCGAGACGGGCTCAAGCCGGTCCATCGTCGCATCCTGTACGCGATGCACGAGTCCGGAATCACGAGCGGTTCCGGCCACCGAAAGTCCTCCTCGATCGTCGGGGAGACGATGGGGAACTTCCACCCCCACGGGGACACCGCCATCTACGATACGCTCGTCCGAATGGCACAAGACTTCTCGATGCGCCATCCCCTCGTCGACGGTCAGGGGAACTTCGGTTCGGTCGACGGCGACCCGGCTGCGGCAATGCGATATACGGAGAGCCGGATGGCCCCGATCGCCGAGGAGTTGCTCGCGGACATCGAGAAGGACACCGTCGACTTCACGCCGAACTATGACGACCGGCTCGAAGAACCGGCCGTCCTCCCGGCGGCCGTTCCGAATCTTCTCGTGAACGGTTCCTCCGGCATCGCGGTGGGAATGAGCACCAACGTGCCACCCCACAATCTCGGCGAAGTGATCGATGCGGCGATCCACCTCCTCGAGAACCCGGAGAGCACGGTCGCGGACATGATGGAATTCGTTCCAGGCCCCGATTTCCCCACCGGCGCGACGATCGTCGGGAAAAACCCGATCAAGAAGGCCTACGAAACGGGCCGGGGCCGACTGCGAGTGCGGGCGAACTACGAGATCGAGGACGGCGAACACGGTGATCGGATCGTCCTCACGGAACTGCCCTACCAGCAGAACAAGTCGAAACTGGTCGAGCGGATCGCGGACATGGTCCAGGAGGGCGAATTGGACGGCGTCACGGACCTACGCGATGAGTCCGACCGGGACGGCATTCGGGTGGTTATCGAACTGAAGCGCTCTGCGAACACGGATATCGTCGAGAACCGGCTGCTCGAGAGCGTCCTTGAGCGGACTTTCGGCGTGATCAACCTCGCGCTTGTCGACGGGAACCCCGAAATCCTCTCGCTCAAAGCCCTCCTCCAGCATTACCTCGATCACCGACGCGAGGTCGTCCGTCGACGTTCGGAACACGACCTGGCCGAAGCGAAAGACCGCGCACATATCCTCGAAGGTCGCCTGCGCGCACTCGAGAACGCCGAGGACGTCGTCGAGTTGATCAGAAACTCGGCAGACCGCGATGCGGCCAAAGCGGGACTAACGGACGAATTCGACTTCTCCGCGAAGCAGGCCCAGCATATCGTCCGGATGCAGTTGGGGAGTCTCACCTCACTCGAACGGACCGAGATCGAAGACGAGTACGAAGAGGTACAGGCCCGGATCGAGCGACTCGAAACGATCCTCGAGGACGAAGCGGAACTCCGGGCAGTCATCGAGGGCGAGCTTCGAGAGCAACGAGCCAAATACGCGGACGAACGGCGGACACAAATCGTCGAAGCCGACGGCGAAGTGACGGACGAGGATCTCATTCCCCAGGAGGACGTCCTTATCACCCTCACCGAGGCGAATTACATCAAACGCGTCCCGATGGATGTCTTCACCGCCCAGCATCGCGGTGGAAAGGGGATCATCGGGACCGACCTCAAGGAGGGAGATCGGGTCGATGCAGCGTTCACCGCTAGAACCCACGATTCGCTCCTCTGTTTCACCGACGCAGGCCAGGTCTATCGACTGAAGGCCTATCAGGTCCCGGAGATGTCCCGGACGGCCCGCGGGACCTCCGCCGTCAACCTGCTCGACCTGGACAATGGCGAAAATCTCACCGCAGTCGTGGCCATGCGGGATGTCGACGAAGACGAGTATCTCACGATGGTCACACGGAACGGCTACGCCAAGCGAACGCCAGTCGCTGACTTCGAGAACATCCTCTCGACAGGTATCATCGCGACCCGGCTCGAAGGCAACGACGAGTTAGTCGACGTCGAAATCACCGACGACGAGTCCCAGATAGTCATCGGGACGCGAAACGGCCGGGCGATCCGATTTGACGAGACCGACGTCAGGTCGATGGGACGAACCGCCCGCGGGGTCCGCGGCATCACGCTCGAACCGGGCGACGAAGTCGCCGGCGTCACCGCCGTCCGGCCCGACGACGACCGCGACCTGCTCACGGTGACTGAGAACGGCTATGGAAAGCGAACGCCCCTCACCGAGTACCGGCCCCAGACGCGAAACGGCAAGGGACTCATAGACATCAAGACGGACGACCGGAACGGCCAGGTCGCGACGCTTCAGGCGGTTTCCGACGAAGATCACGTCATCGGCATGAGCGAGGCCGGACAGCTCATCCGGATTCCGGTTTCAGAGGTCTCGGCGATCGGCCGAAACACCAAGGGCGTACTCGTGATGCGGGTCGAGGAGACAGACCGCCTCGCCGAAGTGAGTATCTTCCGTCCGATGGAGAGCGAGTCCGAATAGGAATCGAAGTCCGATAAGGGACCAAAGCATCTGAAAAGATCTCGTTTGCGCCGGTTCTCGGTTTTCGAAACTGGCCCACTGGCCTCTAGTGGTTCGGCTGTGTAGTTTCGCCTGATGGAGACCCTCGATAGCTATCTCGGAGACGCCCGCCTCGTCGCGTTTACCGGCAAAGGTGGTGTCGGCAAGACGACCTGTTCGGCTGCCACGGCCATTCGATTCGCCGATCGAGGCGAGCGAACGCTGTTGGTCTCGCCCGACCGGTCGCCATCGCTCGTTGACGTGCTCGGGGTCGACGCCTATGGAGAGATCACGTCGGTCCCAGGGGTGGACGACCTG
>CAZJZA010000098.1:0-6799 GCA_964550355.1 uncultured Halobacteriales archaeon | reverse complement strand
CCAAATCCCGCCTCGTCGAGGGCGAGGAAATCATCGACCGTATTTTTCGAACCGGGGAGTACGACGGCGCCGAAGTCGGCTGCCGCCGCGTCGAGCGGGACGTAGTGGACCCGCACGCCGGGTTCCCCAGCAAGCGGTTCGAGGTCCGTGAAATTCGAGATGAACGGAATGTGCGGGACGGCCACGTCGACGGAACGATGCTCGGTGATCCCGTCCTCGGTGCCGAAAACGGTGTGTTCGCCCTCTGCCGGGAGCGAGACACTGTCCTCCTCGGGAAGACCCGGATCCTCGGCCGGGAGGACCCCGAGCACCGGCACGCCGGTCATCGACTCGAACTCCTCGATTCCCGGATCGAGGACAGATTTCGAGCCCCGGAATTTGTTGATGACGATGCCCGCGACCCGCTCTCGGACGTCCGCCGGCATCAATTCGAGGGTTCCATAGAGGCTCGCGAACACGCCGCCTCGTTCGATGTCCCCGACCAGGATGATCTCCGCGTCGGCAAACCGGGCGGTCTCGATATTGGCCAGGTCACGGTCGAGGAGGTTGATCTCGGCGACGCTCCCGGCTCCTTCGGCGACGAGCACGTCGTACTCCGCTTCGAGGCGTTTGTGAGAGGCGATCGCGGCCTCTCTGGCGGTCTCCCAGCGTTCCTCGTAGTACGTCCCGGGCTCGAAGTGTGCTTTGGCCTGCCCGTGGATGACTAGTTGGCTCTCGCCGTCGCCGCGGGGCTTGAGGAGCACGGGATTCATGTCAGTCGTCGGGGTCACGTCTGCGGCCCTGGCCTGGACGTACTGGGAGACACCGATCTCGCCCCACTCGGCGCCGGCGTCGTGGTCGTTTCCGTCCTCCCCACGATCCGGGGAAACGACGACGCGAGCGTTATTGCTCATGTTCTGGGCTTTGAAGGGGGCGACAGCGATGCCACGATTCGCCAGCAATCGGGCGAGTCCGGCTGTCACGACCGATTTTCCGACGTGACTCGCCGTGCCGGCCACGAGAATTGTGGTCGCCTCAGTCCCGTCCCGTCCCGCCGTTCCGGTCATGGGTCAAACAACTCCGCCCTTCGACTCGTTACGATTCCCGCATCGGCCTCGGCGACCGACGCCGGTGGGGACGTGTCCGTAAATCGCGACTCGAAACTCCCACGAATAGCCTCGCGCACGGCAGCCCGGGTGGCGTCTCCGACAGGCGTCGCGCTCCCGGCAAACGTGTTTTCTCCCCCGTCCGGATCGGTGGCGACGGCCACGGCGTCCGACGTCGTGCCTGAAAACCCCGTCAACTGCTGGAGTGTCGCGGTTTTCGCCTCGACGGCGACCCCGAGCAACGTGGCAAGCGCGCCATCCGCCAGTGCTCGATCCGTGCCAACGAGCAGGTTGACTGTTCCAGCGGCGGGCGGGTCCCCGCTTACCAGCCCGATCGGTGCTGTCCCATCCGGCTCCAGCGGGAGTGCGGCCGGGTTCGAGATTCCGACCGTGGCGACGGCCCTGACCCCATCGAGTGTTGCCCCGGCGGCGTGTTTCATGTCGACGCCGGTCAACAGCCCCGGGCCATCAGTGTCGAAACCGGCCTCCAGGCGGCGCTCTCTTGTGTACGTCTCCAGGTCCGTCCGGTCCCAGCCGTCCGGCACCGAAATGTTGTATACCGCGTCGGTGTCGACGTATCCACCGCTCCACCCGGTAACGAGCCATCGCGCGCCGGGAGAAAGGGCCTGCAGGACATCGTCCCGAATCGTCGTCTCAAACATCGAGTAGCACCTCCTCCAGTCGGCGGTTTTCCGATGGCAGTCGCACGGCGACCCGGACGTGGGAATCGAGCCCACGGAACGTTCGCGCGTCGCGGAGAATGACACCGCGTTCCCGGGCCCGCTCGAGGAGGTGGGTGACCGGGTCATCGACTTTGAGCAGAAGGAAGGGAGCGTCTGATTCGGGGATCGTGTACCGGTTTTCGAGATTAGCCCGCAACTGGGCCCGCTCTCGGTCGACCCGCTTGCGGGTTTCCTCGACGAATTCGCTCGCCCGCATCGCCTGGGCCCCGACCTGCATGGCCGGGACGCCGAGACTCCAGGTCAGCCGGGCCCGTTCGAGTCGGTTCTGTAACGGTCCGGTCGCGACCGCGAAGCCGGCCCGGAGCCCGGGCAGGCCGAAGAGTTTGGTCAACGAGCGGGCGACGATTACACCCTCCGTCCCGGCCAGCGTCGGTTCCTCGGTGAACCCCAGGAAAGCCTCGTCGACGAGCACCGGGGTATTGGCCTCTCGACTGCGGTCGACGAACGCCCGGAGTTCGCCCGCATCGGCGGCCTCACCTGTCGGATTGTTGGGATTGCAGATGATCGCGAGCGCGTGTTCTTCGGGATCGGCTTCGAGGAGTTCGTCGTGCGGGACGAAATCGGGTTCGCCTCCCTGCAACCGCACCTCGCGGGCGTATTCCCCGAAACTCGGGTACGGGACGAGCACGGTGTCCCCGGGCGAGACGGTGACCGAGAGCGCGAGCCTGATCGCGGCCAAGCCGCCCGCAGTGGGGATCACCTGGCGCGTATCGACGGCCACGTATTCGCTTGCGGCCAGCCGAAAGGTCGGAGCGGCGTCCGCCGGATAGGCCCGTGAATCCCCCAGGGCGGATTCGTACACCGCTTCGATACCCGGCGGGATCTCGGGGTTGACGTTCGCGCTGAAGTCGATCCCCGGACTGTCCGGTTCGCTGCCGTGGGGCACCCGATCCACGGTGTCGATACTATCGCGATCCATCGCTCCTCGCGAAGATCGTTGCAATCTGCGCGTCTTTCGGCCGGTTCACGTTCACCGCGAATTTCGGATCGGCTGTCATGAATGTGTGTTCGGGTTTCGGGTCGCCGACGACGTTGACGCCGGTCGGGGACACAGCGTTTCCCCCGTACTCGATCGTCGCGTCGATCGAAACGCCCAGTTCGGTCTTTTTCTCGACCGGCACGGCCACCATGGCGGATCCGGTTTTGTAGCCGTCGAGCACCCAGTCGATCGCCTCGCCGTCGAGCAGCGGGAGGTCGGCCCCGACGGTCAGGACAGGTTTTTCGACCCGATCGAGGGCGATGGCGAGGTCGGCCACGTAACCGTCTCCCGGCCCCTCGATGACGGGAACGTCGACGTGGGCCATGGTTTCTGGCACATGTGGCGAGCCGACCGCGAGGGCCCGGTCGATCTGGCTTGCTTGAAGCGCGTCGAGGACTCGGTCGATCATCGGCCGTCCGTCGATCTCGTAGAGTGGTTTCTCGCCGCCGAAGTCGAGTCTGGATCCCTCGCCGCCGCACATCACAAGAGCGTCCACGCGATCACCCCCGCGAGGAGCGCTGCGAGCCGGGCGACCTCGTTCGTCGCGCCCAGCACGTCGCCATTGATGCCACCGAGCCTGTCTCGGCCCCATCGTTCGACGATGACGCCCGTCCCACCCCCGACCGCGACGGCGATCGCCGCGGCGGGATGGGGAAGGGTCAGGATCGCCGCCGGAAGGGCAAGTAAGAGCCCCAGCGGGAGAGTGGAACGGTTGGCGCTACTCGAGAGGGCAGAGCCCAGTCCCTCGTGAGTGGCGGTCCCCCTGGCAAGCACGGCGACCATGGCCAGTTTCGCACCCACATCGGCAGCGACGACGACACCGAACGCCGCGAGTTTGGCCCCGGAGAGCGTGTAACCGACCGCGAACAGGCCTAATAGGAGGACGCCGAGTGCGAGAACGGCCCCGACTCCGATCGCGCTGTCTTTCATTGCCGCCCGGGCGTCGGTGGGGTCGCCGTGGGTCGCGACGCCGTCGGCGACGTCGAGCAGGCCGTCGAAATTGTTGATACCGGCGAAGACGACGACCCCGAGCACGAAAGCAAAGCCGACGACCGGCTCCGGAAGGGGGAGGAAAAGCGGCAGGGTGAGGAGCCCGCCGAGAACGTAGCCCACGACGACCATGACCGCCGGCCGCTCCGCGAAGGCCTCCCACCCCTCCCTCGATTGACCCACGGGGAGGGTCGTCAGGAAGCCGAGTGCGCCCCTGAACGCGGTCAGAACCATCCGGCCACCCCGCTCTGGAACGCGATCAATTCGCTGGGCCAGCCCACCCCGCCGGCAAACCAGACGAACACTGCGGTGAGTATGAAGGCAAGCACGCCAGCCCGCTGTCCGATTTGTACGCCCCTGCGCGCCGTCTCGACGGTGGGGAGCGGGGCAGTCGGATTGAGATCGTAGTGCGCGGGTTTCCGAAGGCGCACGTCGAGGGCTGCGGCCATCGCTGCCATCGGCCAGCCGGAATTCGGGGACGGTGGATCGCGCGCCCAGGCGCGTGCCCGTTTCAGAGCACGCGGATTGAGGGCAGCAATGGCGATGAGAGCCGCACTCAGGCGGGCTGGCAGCCATTCCACCCCGTCGTCGAGGCGGGCACTGGCCGTGCCGAGGGGCCGGTCACGGTAGCCGAGCATCGAATCGAGCGTGTTCACCGCCTTGACCCAGGCCGCGGCCCCGACCGCCACCGGAAGGGAGAGGAGACTGCCCAGGGCGAACGCCAGTAGCGGGCCGACGAGCCCATCTGCCAGATTTTCTGCCAGACTTTCGACGGCTGCGCTACGCACCTCGGCAGCCGAGAGGTCCTCGGTGTCTCGCCCGACGAGGCCGATGACGTCGGCTTTTGCTCCTTCGAGGTCGGTTTCTGTAGCGGTAATCACGTCCCTCGAAAGCCCCGTGAGCATGTCGAGGCTCACGGTCGTAAAGAGGATTCCGCCCGCGAGAACGCCGGCCAGTATCGGACTCCGGGAGAGAACGACCCACACGGGAAGGGCGGCGAGAACCGCCGCGCCGAGGGGAAGTACGAATGCGATGACGACCCCGAGAAGTCGCGGATGAGAACCTGGTTGATCGAGGGCCCCGATAACCTGGCCCAGTCGGGCGACTGGATGGACCGATTCGGGCAGTTCCCCGACGGTGGCATCGAGGAAGAACGCGATGCCGACCGCGAGGGTGCTTATTGGGGCCATTTCGTTCTCGCGTTTTCGGCCCGTGGTATATCAGTTGGCCGGTCCTTTCGTTCTGCCTGGTCGGTGTCGCTCACGACCTACTCGTTTCGAGCCACGAGAACCGCCCCGATAATCGCGATGAGCGCGACGATCGGGCCGAACCCGGGCGCTTCGGTTTCGGTGGTGGCAGCCGTCGTTTCATCGACTTCCTCTTCGGCCGCTACGGTGGTCGTCTCCTCGACGAAACTCTCTTTTGCGGACTCGTAGGCGTCAGGATGCCATTCGCTCGCGAAGTCCTCGACGACCTGGATGGTCCGCGGCGCGGGCTGGTTCAGGTAATTCGCGTTGATCTCGATGACCTGGTCGTTTTGCACCGCGTACGTGCTGTTGTACGCCTCGTTTTTCGGGATCACTTCGGGCGCGCCGTCGCTCACGATGATGTATTCCGGACTCTCGTTGGCGACGACTTCGGGACTGATTTGGGCGTACCCGGTGATTCCTGCCTCTGCGGCGGCGTTCGTTCCGCCGCCGGTCTCGATGACGCTGTTGATGAACGTCTCGTCACCGACCGCGAACTGACCACCGAGCAGGTAGAGCACGGACGGTCGCTCTTCGCCTTCGACGGCTGTTCGGACGATCTCGAGTGACTGTTCCATTTCGTCGGCCCGGGCGTCGGCACCCTCATAAGAATCGGTGAGTTGGCCGATTAGTCGGGTCTTCTCGACAACGTCGTCCATCGATGCGGCGTTTTCGAAGTTATAGACGGTGAGGCCTGCCTCGCGGAGTTGTTCGACCTTGTCATCGTCGGTAATGGACGGGGCGAGAACCAGGTCGGGGTCTTGGGCGATTACCTCCTCTGTGCTCACGAACCCTTCCTCTCCGGAGATGACTTCCTTCTCGTCGGCCCCCTCGAGATAGGTCCCGTAGGACGAGATCCCGACGACCTTGTCCTGGGCCCCAATCTCCCACATGGTCTGGGCCGCGCTCGGCGCGAGCGTGACGACTCTCTCGGGCGGTTCCTCGATGGTCACTTCCTCCCCAGTCGCGTCGGTCACCGTGAGCGGGAACGAACGGTCGGTCGTTTCTTCTTGTGCGGTTACCGTGCCCATGACGCCGACGGCCCCGGTGGTCAGGACCAGCAGGGCAAGTGCCACGGCGAGTAGTGGTCGTGTTGAACGCATTAAATCGATTAACCGGGTATTGAAACTTAAATTTGTCTACTTCAATATTACTTGTGCTACGCCGGGGAACGTGGTCCCGCTATTGGATATAAAGGGTATCACAGGACCGTGTCGAAGAGTATCACAGGACCCTGCCGGTTCCGAGACCAGATCCCTCTGTCCCCGTCTCAAGTCGGGTCGCCCCATACGGCCCGAGAAACATAAAATATGTGGTAATATTGGGGGTTTAATATACGTAACCCGGTATGTCCACCCGGGATGGTGGCACAAAACGAACTTCGCAAAGCGATGGAACAGGGCCGGGACACACTCGTCGAAGTACTCGCCCGGTACCGGGCCGTTCCGGTGGTCGACGACGAAGTCGAGGTTTCGAGTCTCCTCGGCGGGAGAACGAATACCGAGTATAAACTGGCAGAACCCGGCGATGTGGAAACGACGGACCGACAGACCCGACAGGAGGTACTCGAGATCCTTGGCGTCGAAGACGAAGCCGACCTCCCGCCGGTGCAAACGGAAATCGAGTCCCACGAGGCCTGGGGGCAGAAGGTATAGACCGGAGTTGTGACAAATTAATTCGACTGCGATGGTCTCGGTGTTTCTCAATAACTGAACTGGTAAGCCGTGAAAATTAATATCATCGACCCGGTAGGTA
>CAZJZA010000097.1:0-6803 GCA_964550355.1 uncultured Halobacteriales archaeon | reverse complement strand
GTCCCGTGTCTCCTCCGGAACACCGCGTATGGCGGTTTCGGCCCGTTCGGCAGCGGCTTCGATTGCGAGTAAGGCCGTATCGGGGTCAGCTGCAACAAGCGCGACCGCGTCATTGGGTTCAGCTCTCACAGTTTCTCTGAGGGTTTTAACTTCATTTTCGGTGATTCCATAGGCCGGGAGTTCGTCCGTGTGGAAGATCCCCCCTGCACCGCTCCGTTTTGCGTGATCCGAGAGTTCTGTTCCGAGTCGTCTGTCGGTCTGTATTTCTCGACCGAGCAGTCCGTCAAACCCCGTGAGCCGAACGGCATGGACTGAACCGCCTGCAGAAAGCGCGCTCTCGATTACGCTCGAATCCGTGTCCACGAACACGTCAGACACGTCTTGGGTATCGCCGACGGACGCGTTGCGGCCTCTCAGTTCGTCCGCGATCTTGAGCAGTTCTGCCTGTCGGCGAACTTCTCCCCGGACGATGTCTTCGATGCCCTCCAAATCCTGTACCCCCTTTACCTCGACGCGTGCCCCCTCCTCGATTGAAACGTTGACGTCCTGTCGGATTGTCCCGAGACCACGTTTAACCGCACCAGTCGAGCGCAAGATCATCCCGATTCGTTCGGCCGCCGCGCGGGCCTGCTCGGGACTTGTAATGTCCGGTTTTGTGCCGATTTCGACGAGTGGAACGCCAAGCCGATCGAGCGAGAACACGACCCCGGAATCCGTCTCTTCGATCCGCCTGGCCGATTCCTCTTCGAGCATGAGATCCTCGATTCCGACGGTCCCGGTATCGGTCTCGATTTTGCCTTCGGTAGCAATCAACGAGGTGCGCTGGAATCCCGAGGTGTTCGAGCCGTCGATGACGACCTTCCGCATGACGTGAGCCTGATCGACCGGTGTCATAGAGAGCAACTGGGCGATTTCGAGGGTCGTCTCCAGGGCCTCCTCGTCCATCGGGTGTGGGGGTTCGTCGTCCTCTTCGACGAGACACGTCGTGTCATAGCCAAGGTATTCGAACTCGCGGTTTAACCGGCTCTCCTCCAATGCCGCCTCGTCAATCTCGCCGAGTTCGCTGGCTGTCGGATGCAAATACCGGTGAAATCGATGCCCGGCATCGGTTTCGGTTCGCTGTGTGGTGGGACAGTTACAGAAAAGCTTCGTGGCAGTATCGAGTTGCTGGTGGATCTCGAGACCGGCGACCAGCCCAAGGTCCGCGGGATCGAACTCGGTCATTGTACATGGATCGGTGGGGCAGGGTTAAAATCGTTCAGACTCTGGTCGATCCTGATTCGTTCGACTGGCTCCCGGTTCGAATTCCCACTGATCTGAGTAGCCGGTCTGCGACTGCTTTCCTGAGCGAATCGACGTCTTCGTCCCCGATGTCGATGGCTTGTGCTTCTTTGGAGACAAATCCTCCCGAACTCGCCGTATCGATCACGACAGTCCCAATGTGCCAGCGCCGCTGAAAGAGCGACCGGCGGTCGATAACCGTCTGGACACGGTCATCGGGGACGACTTGGGTCCGCCGTCGCCAGAACCCGTTCCGCGTCGCGATGTACCCGTCTGTCAGTCCCCAGCCCCGGTGGGCCCACTTCTTCCGTGCACCGAACGGAACAAATACGTAGAGTATCCCGAGACCGTACCATGGAACCGGCATCAGGAAGCGATTCACTGCAAAGCCAATCCCCACGATGGCAGTCACGGCGAGGGTATACCTGAAGGTGTATCGTCGTCGGGCAACTGGGGCAGGACGGTCGAATTCGAGTTCGCCGAATGGCTCGACGTCGCGAGCGAGTTTCAGGAGGTCGCCTTTCCTTGCCAGTGGAACAGCCGATTCCGAGCCGCTTGCGGCACCCGGTCCGTACCCGGCGGTTTCGATCGAAAGCGAGGCGTAATCGAAGTACCGCATCAAGACGTTTTCCTCGATAACCACGGTCTGGATCTTCTCTTCTGGAATGCTTCCATCGTACCGCTGGAGCAAGCCGCGTTCGTATCGAAGTTCTTGGCCCACGCGTGTGAGCGTGAATCCATAATAGCCGACGAATCTGGCAAACGCACTCAACAACCAGACACTGAGTGCCGAAAGCACCAGGGCAACGACCCCGAACAGGAAGAGTAGGGCTATTCCTTGTCCCTCCACATACGGTGAAGCGAATGGGGATATTGTCGGAACGATCACGAACAGGATCGACAGAACGCGGGGGTCAAAGGAGAGGAGGCTGTAGAGGACGAGTGATTCATCGTCGAGTTCGAACAGTACCTCCGCTTTGGCCTCCTCAGCCGTTTCGGTCGCCCCTTCGTGCACAGCTTCTTCAGAAGGGACGGATTCCGATTCGAGTCGCCGTTTTTTCGTTCTGATTCCCTCCTGCAAGTTCTCTGCTTCCCGATGAGAGACAAATTGGAGGGTCGCTTCGGTCGAACTTCCCCCGGCCGTTTCGATACCCACCGCGGCAATTCCAAGCGCCCGTTGGATGATCGAACGGGTCATGTCCACGTTCTGAATGCGTCCGAGGGGGATCTCGCGCTCGCGACGAAAGAGCACGCCCGACTCGATATTCAACGTCTCGGCTGTCAGCTCGTAGGTGAACAATCGATAGCGGAAGACTTCGTAGCCGATTGCCCCCAGACCCAAGACCAACGCCAGGAGGAGACCGAGCGGGATCCACCTGGGCAAAATCTCCATACCACGCAGGGACTCTTGTGCCATCGAGCCAAGGATCGACCCCGCAATCACGAGTCCCAGGGCGCGACTGCCGCCTCGAATCGGGACGGTCAGCGGGTGAAGTTTAGACGCCATCGTCTGCGTCGTGTTCGCCCGCGAGTGTGCGGAGTTGCTCCTGAAGGGACTCGGCTCGATCCGGCAGCAATCCCGGAATTGTGACGTCAGCCCCTCGTGAACCCGCCGTGTAAACCACGACTCGGCTCACGCCGATAGCGCGTTCGAGTGGGTTTCGTTGGGTGTCAACGTGCTGAACCCGGACGTACGGAACGACCGTCCTGACACGGGTCAGAACGCCACGGTGGAGGAACAGGGCGTCCGATTGAACCTCGAACCGCCACAGGCGGTATCGGAGGTGAGCGTGGACGAGAAGCGTTCCGGTAACGATTATCAGTACGATGAGGGCATTGGAGGGCTGTCCCCGATCGAACCAGAAAAGGAGCCCGGCGGCTACTGCTGCCAAAACGACTCCGACGAGCAGTGCCTGCAGGCCCCAGATGAATTGGACCCGGGAATTGAGACGTTCCATGGCCAAATAGGGGCGACCCTCCCTCTTCAAAGAACGGGTCATGGGTTTCGAGGAACAGGTCAGGGGTTTCAGAGAACGAGCCATGGCATCAAGGAATGAGTCATGGATTTCAGGGAACGAGTCATGGCTTCAAGGAATGAGTCATGGGTTCCAGAGAACGGACCACGGGCCCGAAACCGATTTGTGAGTAACGCCTAGTCGGTCAGAATACCGGGTTCGGTCATCGCGAGCGGATCGATGACTTCCTCGGCTTCCGCCTCGCTCAGATAGCCTCGGTCGATGGCGGCCTCCCTGATGGACAATCCCTCCGACAGTGCCGCCTTTGCGACCTTGGCAGCAGCGTCGTAGCCAATCGCTGGATTCAGGGCCGTCGCCAGTGCCAAGCTTCGTTCGACCTGATCTGCACAGGCTTCCTCATTTGCTTCGAGTTTGGCCACGAACCGATTTGCAAACGTTTCCGCGCCGTTCGCGAGTAAACGAGCGGACTGGAGAAATGCCGTCGCGATGACCGGCTTGTAGAGGTTGAGATCGAGTTGCCCGCCGGCCCCCCCTCCTGCAACCGTCGCGTCATTGCCGATTACCCGTGCATGAATTTGATTGATCGACTCGGCGACGACCGGGTTGATTTTTCCTGGCATGATCGAGGAACCGGGTTGGTTCTCGGGTTGGGTGAGTTCGCCGAGTCCATTCCGCGGGCCCGACGCCAGCAGGCGGAGGTCGTGGGCGATTTTATCGAGCGATCCCGAGACTGTCCGAAGCGCACCGTGGGCCTGTCCCATCGCGTCGTGTGCCGCCTGCGCTTCGAAGTGATTGGCGGCTTCCTGGAAATCAAGCCCCGTTTCCGCATTGATTTCTTCGACGGCGAGTTCGGGAAATTCGGGATGCGTGTTGAGGCCGGTTCCGACGGCCGTCCCACCAAGTGCCAGTTCTGCGAGATCCGAAGTGACGGCGTCGATGCGGGAAAGCCCCTTTTCGATCTGTGTTCGATAGCCGCCGAACTCCTGTCCGAGCCTGACTGGTGTGGCGTCTTGAAGGTGTGTGCGACCGGTCTTGACGATGTCGTCGAACGCTATTTCTTTCTCCGCGAGGCGCTGGCCCAGTGTCACAAGGGCAGGCTTGACCGACTGTTCCACCGCTTCGAGTGCGGCAACGTGCATCGCGGTGGGTATTACGTCATTCGAGGATTGCCCGAAGTTCACGTGGTCGTTCGGATGAACGGCTTTGCTCCCAATTTCACCGCCCTGGATCTCCGTGGCCCGATTGGCGATCACCTCGTTTGCGTTCATGTTCGTCGAGGTCCCGGAACCGGTCTGGAAGACGTCGACGGGAAACTGATCGTCGTGTTTGCCCTCAATTACCTCCGTTGCGGCTTCCTGTATGACGATGGCCGTTTCCTCCGGAATCATTCCGAGTTCTCGATTGGCACCGGCGGCAGCCTTTTTGACGATACCGAGTGCTCGAATGAACCGCCGATCCATCGTCTGATTACTAATCGGAAAATTCTCGATGGCACGTTGGGTCTGGGCACCCCAGTATGCGTCGGCAGGAACGGCGATTTCCCCGAGACTGTCCGTCTCAATCCGCTCGTCTTGTGATTCGGTCATAGTGGCTGTTCGTCGACCGGTGACGTAAATCCCGCTGACTTCCCGGTTCCCGGTACCAGTCAGGTGAACTGGTCCAGGCCGGTCTGGGTGACAGCGGACTCGATGCGGTCGAGGCCTCGAGAAACTTCTTCGTCCGGGATTTCCCAGGTGTCGGTTACGTACTCGCGAGCGGCGTCGAGGTCCGGATCGATGGAAACGTCGATATCGTAGTCTTCGGTGACGTTCGGGTCGAGAAACAGCTCTCGAATCTGATCAGCATGCTCGATGTACTCGTCTTCAGCGTCCAAGACGCCCCAGAGGTCTCCGTACTCTTTGACCGCGGAGAGGGCGGTTTTCGGGCCATATCCATGGATGCCATCGTTGAAGTCGGTTCCACAGAGAATGGCGATGTCGACGAGCTGACCCCAAGTGATGTTGTGGGTCTCGAGGGTCGCTTCAAAGTCCATTAATTCTGGATTGTCACTCGTCGTCAGCTTTCGAAGAGTCAATGGAGCCCCCAGTAGGAGGGTGTCGTAGTCCTCACTCCCCGCGTAGTCGACCATCGGATCGTGTCGGGTCATCGCAGCCGCCTGGGCCTCACCTTCTGCGGGCGCTTCCACGATCGGAACGTCGAGAAGTTCGAGCAATTCGCGAGTCGTTTGGTGAATCACGTCCGTCAGTCGCTGGGTGCGGGATTCGAGTCGGGCAGCCGCAATCGGGTCACCAGCCGATTTTGCCTCCTCCATCCGCGTTTCAGCCTCGTCGCGTTTTTCGCGTCGGCGCTCGACTTCCGCGGACTTGAGTTCGGTGACCCCGCCATCGAAGACGAAAACCGGGGTGAGATCGTGCTCGAAGAACTTGGGAAGGCCCTGCACCACGCCGATGAGATTGGCCACCTTCTCACCCGATGCCGTAGTATAGACGTCCTCTCGCGTGAACTTGACCGTCGTCGTCAGATATCTGTAAAGCCAATTGTGTGCGTCGACCGCCACGACGGTCCCCGAAAGATCATCGTATTCGACTTCCGAAAGCACCGCGAGCTGTCTAAGATCGGCGAGTCCCATTGCCTTCTCGTTCGACCGAGGGGGCCAAAGGGGTACCGTTCAGCGGCACCGGAGGCGTTCCCTCCTCGAGCCAGGCCTCCACGAGATTGGTCTCCCGGTCTGGGAGGTCCCGCTCGGCAAATAGTTCGAGACCGGCCCGATAGGTGACCGGGTCGATTGGCCTGGGGAATTCGAGAACGAGTTCGGCGATTCCGGTCTCTCGACCGGTGAACTGATAGCCTGCTTTGTAGAGGGCCCGGTACGCAATTGGATTGTTCACGGCAATCGTGACTCGGTCGTGGCTTTGGTCGAGGAGCGTTTCCGTGACCTTCTTGGCCAGATGTGGTCCGAGGCCTTCGCCCTGGCGGTCGGTTTTAACAGTCAAATATCGGATCCAGCCCCGGTCCGGATGTTCCCGATCACTGTTGAACGCGGCAGCAGCGACGATCTCTCCCTCGTCACGCAACACGGCCTTTCCCGTGTTCGTCATTTCGAATTTCCCGGCGTAACTGAACGTCCGCCAGTCGAGGGTCAGCGCGGGACCATCGGGTGGGAACCCGAGCACCTCGTATTCCATTATCTCGCCGTTAGCGGGCGACTCATAAGGATCCATCCCCTCATACTGTATGTGCACGACGTACCGTATTTCGACCGGTTCGCGCCCCTCTATGACCTGTTTCTCCCCGAAACAGACGCGGCCCCGCTCGATTCGGGACTCGGGATGGCCGATAGACGGATCGACCAAGTTCTCGACCTCGGTGGAGGGACCGGTCGAGCCGGTCGGGTCATCGAACCGGACGCCCTTATTTTCGACGCGAGTCTGCCGATGCTCGCACAGGCAAACTCGAACGGGTATCCCTCGATTCGAGGGGACGTTCGTTCGCTACCGCTTGGGACAGAAAGTGTGGATGCGGTCGTCACCGTCGGCGCCGTCCATC
>CAZJZA010000096.1:0-6886 GCA_964550355.1 uncultured Halobacteriales archaeon | reverse complement strand
CTATAGTAGCCATTATAAATAATTGCCCACTTTGGGAAGATTCAGCTGGTCCAAGCTCTCATCAATCGTCACCTTCAGCTCTTCAATTGAATCGAAGTAACGATTGCCCAAAGCCGATTCTAACTGTCTCCAGCACTCTTCGACCGGATTAAGGTCAGGTCGATAGGCCGGCAATCGAACGAAATCAATACCCTCACGGTCCGCGAGATCCGTGACAACTGACGCTCTGAAATAGGATGCACCGTCGAGAACAACGAGCAAATCATCTTTGAATTCTTTGTATAGTGCTAAAATGAAATGTTTGGCGTGTTCGGCCGTTACGTACTCGGGAAACCGGGAGAAGAAAGACCGACCATCATCGGTAACGGCCCCGAGTAAACACGTCCAGTCACGCAATCCCGATAACTCTACGCTGGGTCGTGAATTTCGTTCAAACCAGGCCTGTGTCGGATCGCCGTTGACTGATGTTTTCGTCTGATCGATACAGACTACTGTGGCGTCCATTTCCCTGCGCTTTTTTTGAGGGTTTCGTCGAACTCCTCACGATCTTCGGGATCAGCTTTCGCGTTCTCGGGACGCGGTTTTTGATAGCTGAGGCCCGCTTCTTTCAACAACCGACGACAGCTCGGGATCGAGTAGTCGGCGTCATATGTTTCTTTGAGGTGGTGACGAACGAGCTTTGTCGTCCAGGCCGGTTCGTCGTAGCCTGCTTCCTCGGGTGACTCTCGCACCGTTTGCTGAAATTCTTTTAGTTCTTGATCCGACAGTTTTCGGTTTCTCCCAGATCGATGATCATCAGAAGCAGCTTCAGCTAACGGTTCATCTGTGTCGAATCGCATCAACCAACTGTAGATCGTTCGGCGGCCAGTGTCGTACCACTCAGCCAGTTCCGTTTGCGTCACCCCGTTCTTGTACGCAATAGCTGCTAAGAGGCGTTTAGTCGGCTGTTTACCTTCTACTTCGTCGAGCGCATCGTGGAGTTCGTCAATGGAGATCTCATTAAGGTGGTCCACATTATTTTATACTCTCTACGGGCTGATAATTCTAACGGTTACTATATAAGCCTCATTTCTAACCCACTAACCACAAAAGATTTAATCCAGTGCCCGAAAGCAAAGAGTGCGCCAAAGTGACCAGCCGGTCCATTCCACCCACCGATGGGGTCGATTGGATCGAGACGAGCGGTAGCCATTGGGGCGACCACTGGGCACGATGGCAGATTGGAAACCATGACACGCAAAAAGAAATTACGCGGCCTCTTCCTGGCTGCGCTGATGGTGCTTAGCCTGTCGGTCGGCTCCATCGCGTTTGCTGGGACGGCGGCTGCGGCGGCGAACAACGTAACAGTTGATACGGATACAGTATCGCCAGGGGAGTATGTGAATGGAACATATGACCTTGATGGAAATGAAGATAATGCAACCGTCGTACTCGATCTTAATCAAGACGGTACCTATAATTATGATGATGTCACGGCGAGGAATGGGAGTACCACCGATTCATCCAGTACTCAAACTTTCAATGTGACTGTTCCCGATACAGCACTTGACGGAACTGCGGATGTGCTTGTATTGTCAAATACCAGCACCCTTGATCGGGGTGATAGTATTGCAGGTGAGGATGATTCAGACACCGTCGATATTGAAGCTGGAAACGGTGTCAACCGTGGCGGTTATCTATTCAGTCCGTATGCTGCTTCCGGGACTGTTGGCTTGACCACTGACTTCACAACAGTTTATCAGGGCGAAAGTGGACTCACCTTCAAAAACCAGAACGGTTCGGAAATTGATGCGTCGCAATTGATCGGTGTCTCGGGGGCGGCCGAAGGCCAGCCACTCGAGATGCCGATTCCGCAGGACCAGACGCTTGGACAGTACGCCGTTGGTGGCGACTCGGACAATCCCGGAGTGACAGTCACGAAGCCCCGTATGACTGATGTGGATGTCATGAACGAATTTGGCGAAGACATCACTGGCGGGAGTGTGATGGAGGATCAGACACTCCTCATCTCCGCTGACGTGAATTACATGAATGCTGAAGACGTCTGGCTCGAAATTTACGACCCGAGTGGGAATGAAATCACTCCCGAATTCTCGGCAAATTACGACGACCTCTCTGATTCCCAGAAGGAAGTCGTTGAATCGAGCGGAACTATCTACGAGGAATACCCAGAAGCAGCTGCTGGCGGACTCGTCGAAAATTACTACCCGGATTATCTCCGTGGTTGGGGTCAGTTCAATGCCACGCAGCTCGATAACGCAGAAAACAGTGACGTGAAAAACGTCGACACGATGTACTGGGCCTACGATACGGAGGGCCAGGATGTTGGTGATTACTCGTTCTGGATCGGAGGAATTGACGACATTTACGCTGGAGACGCTTCCCGGATGCCTTCGTTCTCGATTACGACGGCCGAGGATATCTCCACCGAGTTTGAGTCAGATACAGTCGCACAAGGTGAAAAAGTCAACTTCGATATCGTTGGCTCGAACGCCGGTGCAACCCATTACGTCACGATTGAAGCAGATGACTTCCGCTCGGATATGACGGACGAAGTTTTCGTCAATACCGGTGACACCTGGGATGCTGGTGTTAACGAGTCTGGAGACTTCGTCTGGGCACAGATGGCTGTAGACGATGCTGACAGCCTTGCAGAAGGTCAAATCGACACGGAGTACCTCGACGACACGAGCGTCGATATCAACGTCTACAGTACCGACAAGACCATCACCGATATCGAAAGCAGCTACGGTGATTACGAATCTCAGGACACGCTGGATGTCACCGAAGCCTCCCTAGAGATCACCGCACCTGACCAGACCTACGTCCCCGGCCAGGAGGTCAATGTGGCTGGGACTGCCGACACAGGCATTGACAAGGTTGAACTCTACGCTCGAGATAACGGTGACTGGGAGCGTTTGACCACATCCCCCATCTCCGTTGACGGCGACGGAGCATGGGACAGGGATGTTGTCCTTTCAGAGGCCTCGAACATTCTCTCCACTGAGGGGTCCTACCGTCTCGGCGTTGTTGATGCAACGGATTCAAATGGGACTGATTCCCTCGACACGTCGGCCTTCGGGAGTGCAACGTCGGATCAGCGTAGCATCACCGTTATAGAGGGTCACATTGAAGCAGAGTTCGTTTCGCTGGTGAACGGCCAGGTTGCAAGTGAAGATCTCGAAGTTGACGTTGAAGGGACGGCGCCTGGAGAAGACACGGTCCTCGTGGTGTTCGTGGGCGATAATGCAAACGTGGCCACACAGACTGTATCAGTTGACGACGATGACACATTCGACCGGAGTGACATCAGGCTGGAAAGCGATGGTACAGAATTCACAGAAGGCAACGTCGAGGCCTTCGTGTTCGCGGATGGTCGTGACAATGTCATCGGTTCCAATGCCACGGAGTGGCAAAACGATCTGAGCGGTCTTGAGGAATATGCTCATACCGCAAGCGACGGGTCCCAGACCCAGGATCAAGTAATTGATAAACTGCTGGCCAACACAGTGGAAGACACCGCATCTGACGACCTGCTTGTGCGCGACTCGTTCAGATTGGCCGACGGGACGATCTCGATCGATTCGGTCGTGCCGGACGAGTATGCAGATGAGACGGGTATTCATGCCATTGAAGTCGGCGAAACGATGGTTGTGAAGGGTACTACGAACCGCCAATCTGATGGGACGACAATCACTGTCGAAGCAACGAATGATGAAGGTAATTCGCTCGCTCTGGCAACTGTCGACGAATGGGGCTCCGATGGTCAGTTCACGGCGGAGATCTCCACTGAGAATCTAGCTACAGGAGAATACACTGTCGAAGCAGACGACAGTGATAACTCCCACGTGGTTAATGTCGAGATAGTCAGCGAGGGCGAACGCGGAGCAATCGGCGAAACGACGGTGGAAACGACAGAAGAGACGACTGAAGAGACCACAGAGGAAACGACAGAGGAGACGACTGAAGAGACCACAGAGGAGACAACAGAGGAAACGACAGTGGAAACCACGGTCGAGACGACTGAGGAACCGGTCGAAACCACAGAGACGGAGACGCCCGGGTTCACGATGGCCCTGGCACTGATCGCACTGCTGGGTGCCGCGCTGCTGGCACTCCGCCGTAAAGACTAACGTCTTTGCGAGGTCCCCCTCGCTAAACTCGCGGGACCGCCGTAAGGTGTAACGCCTTACGATCCCCGTTGCGATCGAGGGATCACTCGCAATAACGTCTCTGTACCGACTGACCGCCGGAAGCGGTCATCAACTCGGGTCCTTTCCGGACCCGATCCCCTACCCACTTTCATTTCACAAACCGCTAGCGGTAAGTTTGCTGGAAAATTTCAGCGACTATGGCTCGGTCGATAACCAACCCGATTCACTTCCGTCATCAGAAATATTTCCTCAACTTTCTCTGACCAGGTTGATCTTGGCCAGTGGGTCAATCCATCATTGTGGCCCGATTCGCTAAAACTCGCCATCTGGATCAATTGAAATTCTTCCGGTTCTATATATCGTCAAAATAGGGGCTTGCTGCTTCCCAGATCGAATGAAAACTCTCCGTGAGATCATCGACTATTTCGCTATTCCGCATATTCAGGACCGCCAGCATCGTCTGTGATTGAACCGGATGTTCTATCTCCAAGGATGTCTCCCTTTGATCGATTACGTAGAAGTGGGACCTGGATGAAACCGCCGCCTGCCGAATTTCTAGATTTTCATCGGACACCGGGAGCCCCTCTCGGATGTATTTTCCATCAAGCCCATCCACATCGTTGAGCAGCAGTCTGATAGTGACACTATCATCAATGAGTGAATGGAGGGTATTTGCGGCTTGTTTCCAGGTGTTCGGATCGATTCCTGGAGATCCTTTGAAAATCAACACCTCTTTTTCACTGAGGCTTAGCCGCTCGAGAAGGAGTTCCCGGGCCTCCTCTTCTTCAACGGCAGTCGTCCAAAAAGCGTCCTGAATCTCGTCTGGCTCAATTCCTTCGATTATCTCTCGCACTTCTCTCGCTTGCGTTTCGAATTCCTGCAGTTCGTTTTCTTTTTCGCGTCGTTTCTCTTCGACTAACCGTTCCAATGCAATCTCCGCTTCGACCGCATTATAGGTCCGAGGACGATCCCGATCAGATCGAACCAAGTTCCGCTCTGCAAGTTTGTTGAGTACATCGTATATCCGACCCTTCGGCACTTCTGCATTCTCGGATATTTGTTCGGCTGTTTGATTTGGGACCTTGATGAGAGTCTCGAAGGTCCGCGCCTCATATTTTGAAAGTCCCATGTTGTGCAAATGTGATGTCAAATCCATATTCTCTGATTGTTGCCTAGAAACAACTGTGTTGTGGTTTCTGATTAGGAAGAATTAAATGCCCTCCGTCATAGTCCAATACATGAGGTTCAGAAGCCTGCTGTTAGTGGTACTAGTTGTGACTGCGGCTACTACTCCCGCTCTTGCTCAATCAACCGGTACGATTGCGGGAAATCCGACGTTGTCCGTCAGTGTACAGGACAACCATTTTACGGCCAGTCAGAAGAAAGCGCTCGATCTGACGATTATGAATGATGGTTCGTTGCTCCGAGGGGGGCCCGAACAGTACGAACAGGAAGTCAAAACCGCCCGGAACGTGGTCATGGACATCGATTCAGCCGAATTGAAGGATCGATACGGGGCGCAAATTCAGGTGAAAAGTGGAGAAGTGTCGGTTGGTTCAGTTCCTGAGGGGACTGTCGGCCCCTTTTCGTTCCAGTTAGAAATCGGGGACGATATCTCGCCAGGGGCGTACAAGATTCCGATCGAACTCGATTATGACTACACTAATTATATCGAATACAGCAACACGGACTCGCCCACGTACCACGAGAACAGTCGATCGATTAGCGAAGACGTGACGATCATTGTCGAAGACCGTCCACGCTTCGACATCAATATCGACTCCGAGGAGCCGATTATTGCGGGCGATTCGAGTTCTCGCCAAATATCAATAACAAACGTTGGAACGGATACTGCCTACGGTACAGAACTCAAGCTCACCTCCGGGAATCCAACCGTTTTCTTCGGCGGCGTGAAGGCGGAATCGGATAGTAAGGATCCAAAAACGAATACGAGTTCGTACGTCGGCGATCTCGCACCGGGAGATTCGAGAACTGTTTCCGTAAAGATCGCTGCCGACTCGGAAGCCGCTCCAGGGTATTACCCGTTGAGTTCGCAGCTAGTGTATGAAAACCAGAACGGGATTACGGAGCGTTCGGCGACAAAAAGCCTGGGCGTCAATATCGGACAAGAGCAAACGTTTGCCGTGGAGCACCTCGAGAGTACCCTCCGCGTTGACGACGATGGCGAAGTCCGGGGAACGCTCACTAACACTGGCCCTGAGGCCGTCTCGAACGTGGTGTTGAACTATCAGAAACAGAATTCCAACCTCTATCCGCGGGAAACCGAATATGCGATGAACACGCTCGAACCGGGCGAATCGAAATCGTTCAATTTCCGCATCGACGTAAGTTCTGAGGCGGAGGAGGGCCCCCGCCAGATTTCGTATATCGTTCGCTACCGGAATTCCGAGAACGATCTCCGCGAAAGTGATACGATCGACGCATCGGTTACCGTCGCGCCCGAAGTGGACGAATTCCGCCTCGAATCGGTAGACTCGGAAGTCACGGCCGGTTCATCCCAAACAATCACGGTGAAAGTCACGAACATCGCCCAGCAGCCGTTGACCGACATCGAGGCGAAAATGTTCACTGACGATCCGCTATCGAGCGATGACGACACTGCCTATATCGACCAACTCGACCCCGGGGCTTCGGATGAGGTGAAATTTGACGTCTCTGCAGCCGGCTTCGCCATTGCAAAGGAGTACCCCGTCTCGATCGATTTCAGTTAC
>CAZJZA010000095.1:0-6901 GCA_964550355.1 uncultured Halobacteriales archaeon | reverse complement strand
GTTCGAACCGGTCGATCGAGAGCCCCTCGGTGTCGATGTAGAGTGCCTGCCCCCCGGCCGCCGCGACGGCCACGGCGCTGCTCAGGACGACGTTCGTCTTGCCCGCCCCTGGTGGGCCGTAGAGCTGTGTTGCGGTTCCTCGCTCGAACCCGCCGCCGAGGAGGTCGTCTAGGGCCCCACAGCCAGTGGGCACGTCGGCTGTCACACCTCTCATTTAGCGTGATCCCCTGAAAAGGCCCCGGTGTCTCCTTGCCCACTTTCGCCAATCTGGCGCAACGTTCTTCCGTGGTGCCATCACAACCTAACACAACTCATCCGCGATCATGAACGAAGTCCAACTCGAGGTGGCAAAGGCCTACCCGAACGACTCGGGCCGCGGCATCGCCCGCCTCGATCCCGATACGTTGTTGCACCTGAAACTCAGCCCCGGCGATATCATCGAGATCGAGGGGGCGGAGTGGACCGCGGCGAAAGTCTGGCGGGCCGACCGCCAGGACTGGAACAGTGACACCGTCCGTATCGACGGCTTCACTCGCCAGAACGCAGACGTCGGCATCGGGGAGCGGGTCACGATTCGGAAGGCGACTACCGAACCGGCCGAGCGACTGGTTTTAGCCCCGCCCGAGGACGCGAGCGTGCAGTTCGGATCGGACGCGGCCGGGATGGTCAAGCGACAGATTCTCAAGCGTCCCGTGGTCGCCCGCGACATCGTCCCCGTGATGTCGAGCACGAACCATCCCTTTATGCGCTCGCCCGGGCAGGCGATCCCGCTGATCGCCGTCGAAACCGAACCGGAGGGAACCGTCCTCGTAACCGAGGGCACGGAGGTCGAGTTGCGCGAGGAGCCGATCGCCGGTTTCGAACGCACCGGTGGCGGCATTACCTACGAGGACATTGGCGGACTCGAAAACGAGATCCAGCGGGTCCGGGAGATGGTCGAACTCCCGATGAAACACCCCCAGGTGTTCCAGAAACTCGGAATCGAGCCGCCACAGGGCGTCCTTCTCCACGGGCCGCCGGGAACGGGTAAAACTCTGCTCGCGAAGGCCGTCGCCAACGAAACCGCGGCGAGTTTCTTCTCCATCGCCGGCCCGGAGATCATCTCTAAGTACTACGGCGAGTCAGAACAGCAACTCCGGGAGATCTTCGAGGACGCCAAAGACGACTCCCCGGCGATCGTATTCATCGACGAACTCGACTCCATCGCCCCGAAACGCGAGGACGTGACCGGCGAGGTCGAGCGTCGGGTCGTGGCCCAATTGTTGACGATGATGGACGGCCTCGAAGGACGGGGAGAGGTCATCGTGATTGCGGCGACGAACCGCGTGGACGCGGTCGATCCCGCACTTCGCCGGCCGGGCCGCTTCGACCGCGAGATCGAGATCGGCGTCCCCGACGAAACCGGTCGAGAGGAGGTCCTCCGGATTCACACCCGGGGCATGCCCCTCGCCGAGGAGGTGATCCTTTCCGAGTTGGCCGATGACACCCACGGCTTCGTCGGTGCGGACATCGAATCGCTCTCGAAAGAGGCCGCGATGCGGGCGCTCCGGCGCTACCTCCCGGAGATCGATCTCGACGAGCAGGACGTTCCACCCTCGCTCATCGATCGGATGATCGTCACCCAGGAGGACTTCGAGGGGGCGCTCAACGAGGTGGAACCGAGTGCGATGCGGGAGGTTCTCGTGGAACTGCCGAAAGTCTCCTGGGACGACGTCGGTGGCCTGGACGAGGTCAAAAGCCAGATCAAAGAAAGCGTCGAGTGGCCACTCTCCGACGCCGCGGGCTTTGACCGGTTGGGCGTCAACCCCCCTGCCGGTGTCCTCCTTTATGGCCCGCCGGGGACTGGCAAGACGCTGATGGCGAAAGCGGTGGCCAATGAGACCGATGCCAACTTCATCAGCGTCCGCGGCCCCCAACTCCTCTCGAAGTGGGTCGGGGAAAGCGAGAAGGCGATCCGGCAGACCTTCCGGAAGGCCCGGCAGGTCAGCCCGGCGGTCGTCTTCTTCGACGAACTCGACAGCCTCGCCCCCGGTCGGGGCCAGGACGCCGGCAATAACGTCTCAGAGCGCGTGGTCAACCAGCTTCTGACCGAACTCGACGGCCTCGAACAGATGGAGGGGGTCATGGTGATCGCGGCGACGAATCGTCCGGACATCATCGACCCCGCCCTCATCCGGTCGGGCCGCTTCGACCGCCTCGTGATGGTCGGGCAGCCGGACGAGCCGGGTCGCGAGGAGATCCTGCGGATCCACACCGCTGACACGCCCCTCTCGCCGGACGTGAGCCTCAGGGAGGTTGCCGAGCGCACCGATGGCTACGTGGGCTCGGATCTGGCGACGGTCGCCCGCGAGGCCGCGATCGAGGCCCTGCGGGACGATCCGGACACGGAAACCGTCGAGATGTCACACTTCCGCTCGGCGTTGGAGGACGTCCGTCCGACGGTGACTGACGACTTGCTCGAGTATTACGAGCAGGTCGAAGAGGATCTCGCCGGTGGGACTGGGCCCGCCGTCGCCGGGCGGGATCAGGAGCGGCATCTCGGCTTCCAGTAACGACTCGGCGATTTTTGCGGCGAGGACATCCTTTCCGGCACAACGGACGGCAACGCACTTCGAGACGAGGAGAAAAATCGACTCGTCAGCTCGACTAGTTACTCGTCGTCGGGCTCGTAGTCGACGATGATCGCGTTGACCTGGCCGGTCTGTCCTGGTCGGGCAGTTACGCGGGCGTACCCGAGTTCCGTTTCGAGGATGGCGCCCTTGGTGATGATGTTCCGTCGGGCGTAGTTGGGGTTGGCGGGATTGTCGACGACGTTCTCGATGTCGACGCGCTCTGTGACACCGTCCTCGGTCACGTTCGCGACGTCGGTCGCGAGCGCTCGGATCTTCGTCGTGTTGCCCCGGGCGTCGACGGTCCGGTAGGACGGCTCGTCGAACTGGGTCTCGGTCGGACTACGGCCCAACTGGTGTTTTTTCTTCGTGGCGCGGGGGTGGATGCGGCCACCGGTCTTGGTTCGCGTGGAGCGGCCCTGATCTTGCATATCCATAGAGAGCCCCAGCGTGCACTAAAACCCCTCGCTTGCGTTATGACGATGACAACGGTTTAGGGCCGGCCGCCCGACTATCCGTCGATGAGTCTTCGTGTCGCCGTCGCCGCGCCGTTCAAAAGAAAGGGGCGTGAGCGGCTCACAGAACAGGCGTTCGTGGTCGATCTGGCCGTCGACCGCAACTGGGTCTCCCCCGATCAGGCAAAACGCCTCGTCGAACTCGGGACCAGTCGTGGTCTCCTCGAAGCCGAGGACGACGATCTGCTTTTGACCTTCGATGCGGCCTCGGTGACGATCCCCGATGGATTCACTCCCAACGAGTCGCTTTTTCAAACCCGTTCCCCGGTCGAAATCGTCATCGACGCCCTGGTCGAGTCCGGGACGGACCGACGCGACGCCGTCGCTTCGATCAACGGGTTACAGCAGGATCTCTCGGTGACGGCCGGAACCGCCGCCGTACTGCGCGCCAGACAGGCCGGTCTCGACGTCCCCGAGGCCGTCACCACCGTCGAGACGGAGTTGCGATCCTGATGGTCGAGGAGGAAATTCGGGATCCCGACCGGATCGCGGATCTCTTGCGGGCCGAAATCGAGGGGCTCGCCGACCCGCCCTTCGATTCGCTTTCCGTCGAGTCGAGCACCGAAACTGACGGCCCCGGCGTGCCCGCGTTTACCGTACGAGACGGCGAAACGACGGTCTTTGCGGCCACCAAACAGGACGACCGGCTCGTTCTCGAATTCCGGCACCGCCCGGATGCCATCGTCGACGCCGCAGAATCCGCCGGACTCAGGTCCAGGCCAAAAGCGACATCTCCGCCCGCAACGGTCGTGTTCGTCGAACGAGCGGCGGCGGTAAAGCGCGTGATTGATGTGCTCCGCGCGAGCCACGAGTCCCAATGAGCTTCTTCGCCGATTTAGCTGCCCGCATCGACCGCATCGATAGCGTGCTCAGTGTCGGGCTGGATCCCGACCCGGATCGTCTTCCTCAGGCGATTCGTGACGCCGACCTGCCCCGCTGGGCGTTCAATCGCCGGATCATCGACGCGACTCACGAGTACGCCGCCGCGTACAAACCGAACGCTGCCTTCTACGAGGACCCGGACGGGTGGCGTGCCCTTCGAGAGACGGTGGCCTATGCCGAGGGAAAAAATGTCCCCGTTCTGCTGGACGCCAAGCGAGGGGACATCGGCAATACGGCCCGCCAGTACGCCGAACTGTTAGACGACGTCGACGCCATCACGGTCAATCCCTACCTGGGCGGTGATTCTCTCCAGCCGTTTCTCTCCCGGGCGGAGAAGGGTGTTTTCGTCCTCTGTCGGACCTCGAACGCCGGTGGGGCAGATATTCAGGACCGGGAACTCGCCGATGGACGGACCGTCTACGAGCGGGTCGCCGACCTCGCGGCGGGCTGGAACGAGCACGGGAACGTCGGCCTCGTCGTTGGCGCGACCGCCCCAGACGAACTCGAAGCGTTGCGCGAGCGGGTGTCCGACCTCCCCTTCCTGGTTCCCGGCGTGGGGGCCCAGGGTGGGGACGTGGAGGCAGCGGCGACCGCCGGGCTGGCTGAGGGGGTGGGGCTGGTGAACTCCTCGCGGGGGATCATTTTCGCGGGCGAGGACCACGACGAGTGGGAGCGGGCCGCCGGCGTGGCCGCCCGTCGCCTCCGCGATCGGCTCAACGAGTACCGCGACGGCGACACCACGTAACTGACCGGCGACTCGAAGTTACAGACCACTGCGTGAGCCTCGCGAGCGGGGGTAGGCTTAACTCCCGCTCAGCCCAACTCGCGTGCATGGCCGGTGATAGGGCCCTGCTTCGACAGGCCCTCTCGAAAGGGGAACGCACGGACGGCCGCGTCGAGTTCAAAGAGCGGCTCTCCCGGGAGGTCCACCTCTCCGAAGCCCGCTTTGAGAGCCTGGCTGCCCAGCTGCGCCATCGGGTGCTTTCCGGAGACGGCGAGGCCACCTACGTCGTCGGGGTGACCGACGAGGGCCACGTGGCCGGTATTCCTCCCGGAGACTTTTCCGAATCGATGGAGGTGCTGAATCTGATCGCCGAGGAGGCCGGTGCTCACCTCGAGTCCGTCGAGACCTGGGGAACCAATGACGGCATCGTGGGCGTGGCAAGCGTGAAAGACGGCGGCTCGCTCGAAATCGCAACGGACCATCTCATCGTGGGGACCGCGGGGCACGTCGATCATGGAAAGAGCACGCTCGTGGGGAGCCTGGTGACCGGACGACCCGACGACGGCGAGGGCGGGATGCGGTCGTACCTCGACGTAAAACCCCACGAGGTCGAACGCGGTCTGAGCGCCGACCTCTCCTACGGCGTCTACGGCTTCGACGACGAGGGCCCCGTTCGGGTGGACAAGCCCGACCGCAAATCCGACCGCGCCACCGTCGTCGAGTCGGCCGACCGGGTGGTCTCGTTTGTCGACACGGTTGGGCACGAACCCTGGTTGTCGACCACTATCCGAGGTCTGTTGGGACAGAAACTCGACTACGGCCTGCTGAAGGGCGCGGCCCACGACGGCCCGACCGAAACGACTCGCGAGCACCTCGGCGTGCTCTTGGCGACCGACCTGCCGACGATCGTCGCGATCACCAAGACCGACCTCGTTCCCGAGTCAGAGGTCGAAGCGGCCCAACGGGACGTCGAGCGCCTGCTCCGGCAGGCGGGTCGCAGTCCGCTCTCGATCGCCAGACACGGGGTCGAGGCGGCCCTGGAGGAGATCGGCGACGGGGTGGTGCCGATTGTCCGGACGAGTGCGGTCACGATGGACGGACTTTCGACCCTCGATACACTCTTCTCTCAACTGCCAAAGACGGCCGCCGCTGGCGGGGAGTTCCGGATGTACATCGACCGGACTTACCGAATCACGGGGGTCGGTGCCGTCGCCTCGGGAACGATCGAGTCCGGGACCGTCGCGGCCGGTGACGAACTGTTGGTCGGGCCCGTCACGGATGGAACCTTCAAGTCAGTCGAGGTCCGCTCGATCGAGATGCACTACCACCGGGTCGACCGGGCGGAGGCGGGTCGAATCGTCGGCATCGCGCTCAAGGGGATTGACGAGGCCGACCTGGAGCGGGGGATGGCATTGGTCCCGCACTCGACCGATCCGACGCCGACCCGGCGCTTTGAGGCCGAGGTCATGGTGCTCAACCATCCGACCCGTATCCACACCGGCTACGAACCGGTCGTCCACCTGGAGACGGTGAGCGAGGCGGCCCGGTTCGAGCCCCTGGACGGCCAACTCCTCCCGGGAGACACCGGCGAGACCGAGGTCGAGTTCAAGTTCAACCCGTATCTCATCGAACCGGGCCAGCGATTCGTGTTCCGCGAGGGACGAAGCAAAGGGGTCGGTACGGTCACGAAGCGAATCGATTGAGTCGGGAACCTGAAGATACTCGACTGATTCGGCCGAACCCGGGGCCGAACTCTCGATTAACCCGTTTTTTCGACCAGCCCGAAACTCTCGGCGAGTATCGACTCGTGAACGTCTCCGGCCGTGTACGTGGGACCTCCCTCCACGTCGATTGTCACCTGGGCAGGGCCGAAGACTGCCGGATCGATCCGCGAGAGATCCCAGTCGACGTGCTCGTAGATGTCGACGAATGGATCGCCATAGGTCACGGCTGCCGTCGAGGCGACGTCTTCGAGAACTTCCTCGTCCCGGCGGACAGTGAGATGAACCTGTCCGCCATAGACAACGCTGTCGTTGACCCGGCCCATCGCCGTCTCTTCTGTCCCTGGGACGGGCGGAAGCGGGGCGGAGCCGCTGGCGGTAAGCACGTCCTCGGGGTCATACCCCAGTTCGAAAAGACGAAAGACCGCGAGTTCGGCGGCTCGCCCGGGT
>CAZJZA010000094.1:0-6960 GCA_964550355.1 uncultured Halobacteriales archaeon | reverse complement strand
GACCGCGGACCGGGCCCAGGCGGAGGAGGAGCCGATTCGCGAGCCCGCCCGGACGTTCGCCGAGGCCGACCGGGCCGCCGCCTTCACCGGCATGGGCATGAGCCAGCACAAGTACGGGACCGACAACGTCCACGCGCTGATCAACCTCGTGTTGCTCACCGGCAACATCGGCAAGCCAGGCACCGGAGTAAACCCGCTCCGCGGGCAGAACAACGTCCAGGGTGCCTCCGACGTTGGCGCGAGTCCGAGTTCCTTGCCCGGCTACCAGTCAGTCGAAGATCCAGACGTCCGGGCCACGTTCGAGGAGGCCTGGGGCTTCGAACCGCCGGCCGAACCCGGACTTACGGAAGTCGAAGCGAGTCACGCCGTCGGCGACGAGATCCAGGGCCTCTACGTCTTCGCCGAAAACCCGGCGATCACCGAGCCCCATTCAGGTCGGATCCACGAGGAACTCGAAGAGGCATTCTTGGTCGTCCAGGATCTCTTCATGACCGAAACTGCAGAATACGCCGATGTCCTCCTGCCCGGCAGCGCCTGGGCGGAGAAAAACGGGACGGTCACGAACACCGACCGCCGGGTCATGCGGATGCGGCAGATGCGGGCCCCACCGGGCGATGCGAAAACTGACCTGGAAATCATCAGCGAGTTCGGTCGCCGGATGACCGACCTCGACTGTGACTTCGCGGATGCCGAAAGCGTCTTCGACGAACTCACGGACGTGAGCCCGATCTACGCCGGGATGTCCTACGACGGGATCGGCGAGAGCTACCAGCGCTGGCCGTTCTACGAGGGAGCAGAATCGGGCGTCGACATCCTCCACCAGGACGAGTTCTATGGAGGGGAGAAGAAAACTGACTTCGCGGCAGTCGGTCACATCCCGCCGGGAGACAAACTCGAAGACGGCGAACTCGTCCTGACGACCGGTCGTGTCCTCCAACACTTCAACAGTGGGGCGCTCTCCCGCCGGACTGAGACGCTCATGCGAATGCGTGGTGAGGACACCCTCGAAATGCACCCCGACGACGCCGAAGCCCGCGGCATCGAAGACGGCGATCAGGTGACCGTCGGAAACGAGCGGGGCGAGGTCGACGTCGAAGTCGCCGTGACCCCGGCGATTACGGAAGGCACGGTCTTCATGACCTTCCACTATGCCGAGCCGCTCGTGAACACGCTCACCGGCGATTACCTCGATCCGGTGGCGAAGATCCCCGAATACAAGCACAGCGCCGTTTCCGTGTCGTCCACCGAGTGAGGGCACCACGCCCATTTTTGTAATCGGCTGGTGAATTGTTAGTCGATGGCGAAAAATTATCAGATCGTCGATCCGGAATCGATCCCGGAGACCCCGTTTCCGGAATCCGGTGTGACCCACACGAAGCTCTCCGGGGAGTTGCGAGCGCAGGAGATGTGCGGGTCAACCAGGTCACCGTCGACCCGGGCGAGGTCGTCGGCTATCACAATCACGCCAGGCAGGAGGAAATCTACGTCTGTCATAAAGGGCCGGGCGAGGTATACATCGACGGCGAACACCACGATGTCCCCGAGGGCGCCGTCGTTCGAATCGGTTCTGGGGTACCACGACAGGTGCTGAATACCGGCGAGGATCCGACAGTCTGGATCATGTTCGGGGCCCCGCCCATCGGCACGGTCGAAGACTTCGGGGAGTATCAGGTCGCCGAGGGCGGGTACGAGGACGCGAACTGACCGAGGGGCCGGCTGTTGGTACCGGCGAAAGCCGGGCGGTATCAGGTATACTTAACTGGCGAAGCGACGATAGTCGTATTGTACGCTATGAGTATCGAATCCGAGCTCGAAACCCAGGAAACGCCGTTCATCGACCGCCTCGACGAGGAGGCCCGGGACACGATCCACGAAGCGTCGATGTACATCATCGAAGAATTGGGCATTCAGGTCAAACACGACGAGGCCATCGAGTACTTCGAGGAGGCCGGCGCCACAATCGAGGAGGACTATCTCGTCAAGGCGGACCGGTCGCTAATCGAGGAGAAAGTCGAGGAGGCTCCCGAATCGTTCACGCTCCACGCCCGCAACCCCGACAACAACCTCGAAATCGGCGGCGAAGACACGTTCCGGGCACCCGGCTATGGCGCCCCGAATATCCGCACCTTCGAGGACGGCCGCCGCAGCTCGACCGTCGACGACTACGAGCTGTTCATGAAGCTGGCCCAGCAGGAAGACGTCATCAACTCGACCGGCTACAACGTGGCCGAGCCGACCGACGTCGATCAGGAGGTCAAGCACCTCGAGATGGTCAAACGATCCCTCGAGTTCACCGACCTGCCGGTCATGGTCTCGACCTACGGCCAGGACCGAACGGACGCCAATCTCGAGATGGTCGGTATCGCCGTCGACGATCCAGACCTCTCTAAAACCTACGCGGCAGGCCTGGTCAACACCGTGCCTCCCCGAACCCTCGACAGCGCAATGACCGGCGGACTCGTCGGCCTCGCAAAGCAGGGCCAGGCACCGGTCGTCTCCTCGTTCATCCAGGCCGGTGCGTCCGGCCCGGGCACGATGGCTGGGGCGGTCGCGCTCGCGAACGCCGAAAACCTCATGGGCATCGTCCTCGCCCAGCTCATCAACCCCGGCAACCCCGTCGTGTACGGGGTCCCGGCCTCGAACCTCGATATGCGCTATGGCTCGCTCTCGATCGGCAGTGCGGAGTCCGCGCTGTTCGCGAACTTCGCCGGGACGATGGGTCGATATTACGGGGTTCCCTCGCGTGGCGGAGGGGGCCTAACCGACTCGAAAACGGTCGACTACCAGGCCGGCTTCGAGTCGATGCTGGTCAACGCCTCCGCGGAGTTCTCCGGCGTCGATTTCATTCTGCACTCCGCTGGCATCATCGAATCCTACTCCACCATTTCCCCGGAAAAGTTCGTCCTCGATGCGGAAGCACTTCGATTCCTCGATCGATTCCAGGAAGGCTATACGATCAACGAGGAGATGCTGGCACTCGATATCGTCGAGAAGATCGATCCCGACGATCACTTCCTCGGGGAGTCTCACACGCTTAAATTCGCCGGGGAGGACTTCCTCATCCCGGAACTCGTGGATAAGCGCTCCCACGGAGACTGGAAGGACGATGGTGAGATGACGGCCTTCGAGATGGGTCACGAAAAGGTGCAAGAACACGTGGAGGCCTACACCAAACCGGAACTCGACGAGGACGTCCAGACCGAACTCGACGCCTACGTCGAAGAAGAGGCGGCCCGAATCATGGACGAAGCCTAAGGGCTTCTGCCTGTTTTGGCTCTCGTTTCGAATGGGGAGCTCGCCAGCACTCGCGAAGTGATCAAACGCACTCGATTCTCGATTCGAAAGTGCCGCCCCGAACGGATCCGTTCGGAGGCACTCCGTCGGAAAATAGCCGCGATTGGACAACATTGCCGGTGAAAGATGGGCACCGAGGGAGGCTGATTTATCAGATTTTTGACTATGGGATAAAGGGGCGGTATCCGAACGTGTGGGAAAACGGAAACGGGCATTCCGACGAAATCGTCTACCGGCTGGCGAACGAGAAACAGCCCCCTCAGCCCGTGCTATGTTGTTACAAACCAAGTGACACTCGCGGCCGGTCACGGGAGCACAGATGAAACACGGTGCGACAGCGGCTGAGCAGGTGGCAGACGCCGTTCGTCCTATCAAGCAAGATGAGTAGATTAATGTGGGGATGCGGCGAACAATCAAGGTGATATGTCCTCGGAACCAGAGACTGACTACGAGATTGCACAATCCGTAGAGGAGAAGCCGATTTGGGAGATTACAGAACCCTTCGGGCTCGACAAAGATGACCTGGAATTGTATGGCGACTACAAGGCCAAGATCAGCGAGGAGGCCATCGACGACCTCCTCGAGGGCGACGAGGAAGACGGCGACATCATCCTCGTCACTGGCATGACCCCCACCCCAATGGGCGAGGGGAAGACTGTCACCACCGTTGGCCTCGGTCAGGCGCTGAACCACATCGGCGAAGACGCGATGATCGCGATCCGCGAACCCTCGCTGGGTCCCGTCTTCGGGATCAAGGGCGGCGCAGCCGGCGGCGGCTGGTCGCAGGTCCTGCCGATGGAGGACATCAACCTCCACTTCACGGGGGACATTCACGCCCTCACGGCGGCCCACAATCTGATCTCCGCGATGATGGACGCCCACATCTCCAAGGGCAACGAACTCAACATCGATACGACGAGCGTCGCGTGGCCCCGGGCGGTCGACCACAACGACCGCGCCCTGCGCCAGACCATCGTGGGCGCCGGGGAGCCCGCTGGCGCCACCCGGATGGACAACCACGTCCTCACGGCCGCCTCCGAGCTGATGGCCATTCTCTGTCTCGCAGAGGACGTGGAGGACCTCAAAGAGCGCATCAGCCGAATCATCGTCGCCTACAACGAGGACGGCGAACCCATCACCGCCGGCGACATCGAGGCCGCCGGGGCCTCGGCGATGCTTCTCCGTGACGCGCTACGCCCGAACGTCGTCCAAACGATCGAGGGGACGCCTGCGCTCGTTCACGGTGGTCCATTCGCAAACATCGCCCACGGCACGAACTCGCTCATCGCCGACTACGTCGGGAAGAAGATGGGCGATTACCTCGTCACCGAAGCCGGGTTCGGTTCGGACCTCGGCGGCGAGAAGTTCCTCGACGTCGTGAGCCAGCTCGGCGACGTCGAACCGAGCGCCATCGTGCTGGTCGGGACCGTCCGCGCCCTGAAGTACCACGGCAATGACATGTGGCCATTCGAGGGCGAGGAGGTCCTGCAGGAGGAGGACGTCGAGGCCGTCAAGGCTGGCTTCGAAAACCTCGACAAGCACGTGAAGAACCTCTCCCAGTACGGTCTTCCGGTTACCATCTCCATCAACCGGTTCCCCAGCGACACGGACGCGGAGATCCAGGCGGTCCGCGACCACTACAAGGATATGGACGGCGTCCAGGTCGCCGAGTCGACGGTGTTCGGCGAAGGTGGCGAGGGCGGCGTCGAACTCGCCGAGAAGGTCACCGACGCGATCGAGAACTACGACGGCGGGTACGAGCCGCTGTACGACCTCGACGCCTCCCTCAAGGAGAAGATCGAGACCGTCGCAACCCAGATCTACGGCGCGGACGGTGTGAACTACGTCGGTTCCGCCGAGGATGACATCGCCCAGCTCGAGGAGATGGGCATGGACGACGTCCCGGTCGTGCTCTCGAAGACCTTCCACTCGCTCAGTGACGATGCTTCGAAGAAGGGCGTCCCGACCGACTGGGAACTCGACGTTCGCGAACTCTACCCCTCCGCGGGTGCCGGGTTCGTCGTCGCGCTTACCGGTGACGTCATGACCATGCCCGGTCTTCCCGCCCGGCCGGCGGGCGCCGACATGGACATCGACGACGACGGCACGATCCACGGCCTCTTCTTGGCCGGGCAACCGGCCGAATTGCGGCCCGTTTTTCTGCTGCTTCAAAGTGGTACTAACAACTCCGGGAACCGCCCGAATGCCGGGCGATTCATCCCAGGTAGTGAGAGCCGGCGAAGACCCCCCGCTGGCGAAGTTTATTATTCGTCTATCACTAATTTCGACTGAACCCGGATTTCCGGGAAACCAATTACCATGAGCACTGAGGACGAAGCAGTCAAGACGATTTGTCCGTACTGTGGTGTCGGCTGTGGGCTCAAAATCGAACCGGGCGAGGAGCCAGGTTCGGTGAACTTCAAGCCCTGGTTCGACGCCCCCGTTAACGAAGGCGCACTCTGTGTCAAGGGAAGTGCCGCCGTCCAGCACGTGGATCACGAGGACCGGTTGACAGAACCGCTCATCAAGGAGGACGGAGAGTTCCGCGAGGCCACCTGGGAGGAGGCACTCGACCGCGTGGCCGATGGGCTCGAATCCGTCCGCGAGGAATACGGACCGACGGCGGCGGGCTTTTTCGCCTCCTCGCAGGTGATGAACGAGGAGAACTACCTGATGCAGAAGTTGGCCCGACGGTATGGCTCTAACAACATCGACAACTGCACCCGGCTCTGTCACGCCTCGACAGTCGCGGCGTTGCGGGGCAGTCTGGGAACGGGCGCAATGACGAACAGCATGGCCGACCTGAAAGAAGACGCTGACGTCTACTGGATCCAGGGGGCCAACCCCGCAGAGCAACACGTCATCGGGCACTCGAAGTACTTCAAACAGGCCGCAAACGATGGGACGACGGTCATCCAGATCGACCCCCACGAGAACAAGACCACTGAGTCCGCAGACGTCCATTTGCAGGTCAAACCGGGAACAGACATTCCGCTTTTGAACATCGTTCTGAAGACGATCCTCGAAGAGGAACTCTACGACGAGGAGTTCATCGCCGAACGGACGAAAGGCTTTGAAACCCTGGAGACCGAACTCGCCGACTTCGACGTCGAGGAGGCGGCCGAGACCGCCGGCGTCGACGCCGAAACGATCCGCGAAGCCGCCCGGACCTTCGCGGAAGCCGACAACGGCGCCATCTTCACGGGCATGGGAATGAGCCAGAAGACCTGTGGCACCGATAACGTGCAGAACCTCATCAACCTGGCGCTGGTGACGGGCAACCTCGGGCGACCGGGGACCGGTATCAACCCGCTCCGCGGGCAGAACAACGTCCAGGGGACGAGCGACGTCGGAGCACTCCCCAACGTCCTTCCAGGGTACCGCGAGGTCGAAGATCCCGAGGACCGAGCCGCCGTCGAGGAAGTCTGGGGCTTCGAGCCGCCGGCCGAAAACGGGCTGACGAGTCTCGAGGTCACAGAGGCTGCCGGCGACGAAATCCAGGCTCTCTACGTGATGGGCGAGAACCCCGTCCTGAGCGAGCCGAACTCGAACGAGGTCGAGGCCACCCTCCGAGAACTCGAGTTCATGGTCACCCAGGACATCTTCATGACCGAGACCGCGAAACTCGCGGACGTCGTCCTGCCGGCGACCTCGTGGGTCGAGCGT
>CAZJZA010000093.1:0-7002 GCA_964550355.1 uncultured Halobacteriales archaeon | reverse complement strand
GTTGCTTATAATGTGGGGGTATTGGGCCGCTCAATTTTCGTTTCCAAAGCAGAACGCGCCAAGACGGTTCGATTCACTGGTGGCTGCTCCGTTCGAGCACTGAAGTGTATCGCCACGATTACGCTGATTTGTCGTGTTTCAGTACCGGAGAAACCTGTTTTCGCACCGACGGGGACCGACGGGCCACGTTATTGTACCGACGATGACCGACGGTTTCGATCGAACCGTTTTCGATCCTCAATCGCGTTTAAAACACGTCACACCCCGATTCTTTTGATTTCGCGGCTCCGTTCGACTCACCTCACAGGGATCGAAACAGAAACCGCCTAAGAGACGGCCCGCCTTTGGTTAAATGGAATGAGCCAGCGCATCTCGGTCCTCGGAATGACCTGTGACCACTGCGAACAGCGCGTGGAGGACGCCCTCGAGGAACTCGATGGAATCGAGTCGGCGACTGCCGATCGAAGTGTCGATTCCGTCACGATCGAGGGGAGTGCCGATTCTGAGGCACTAAAGAACGCCGTCGAGGAAGCCGGGTACGAAATGGCGGCCTGACTGTCCGGGACCGGTCCGGTGACTGCATCGCCAGTTCTCGCAGTCACTTCCAATTCCGGAGAAGACGGAACTTTCTACACAAATTCTGCGGAGTTTGGCGGTTTCTCACATTCTACGGAGCTTGGCGGTTTCTCACTCAGCAGCCGGTATCTGTTCGACTTCCTCAGCGCCGCACTCGGGGCACTCTTCGTGATCGACGTGAAACCGAGTTCCACACGCCTGGCACTGGTACTCAGCCGTCTCTTTGGCCGCGTCCGTCGCACGCTTTTTGAACTGCTCGAAGTTCCGGCCAATTTTATTGAAGAGGCCCATGCGTTGTTTTTGAGAAAGGGGCGAGAAATGGAAAAGTGTTTGTTGTACCGGTAGACGGACGTCAAATAGGATCTCGAAATGTCGAAACGGTGGGAACCGGGAGAAAGGACGACACGGAACCCGGCAACTTCTCTCGAAGTGTCCATCGGATTCCTATCGGCCGGGATTTATAACTATCTATAATGCGGTATCGCCCCTAGTAAAAAACGGAGGGAATCCCAATGCCAATCGAAGATCTCGCCCGAAGCGAGGTCGTCACAGCCGACCGAGAAACGCCAGTCGCCGAACTCGCTGGAACAATGGTTGAAGAGAATGTAGGGAGCATCGTCATTACGAACAACGGGGAGCCGGTCGGAATCGTCACGGATCGGGATCTGACCGTCCGGGTCCTTGCAGAGGAAGTGGATCCAGCCGATCAGGTTGCCGCGGACGTCATGACCGAGGATCTCTGTACGGTCGGACCCGACGCCGGCTTCTACGAGGCGGCCGAAACGATGGCCGAACACGGCATTCGCCGCCTCCCGATTTCCGAGGACGGCACCCTTGAAGGGATCATCACCGGCGACGACCTGAACGAACTGCTCGCCGACGAACAACAGCAGTTCGCGGAGGTCATCCGGGCCCAGCGGCCGGATTACTAACTGGCATCCGGGCCCAGCGGCCGGAGTACTATCTGTTACCCGGCCGCGATCGGGGTCGAATGCAACTCACTCATCTGCTCCTCGCCGCATCTCACTTGCTGGCTCCTTGCATATACTCATCGAGCTGATTGGCGAGTGTCTTCGCGAACGCCTCGTCATTGATGTCCGTCTCCATCTCCACGAGGTCGATCCTCTCGTCGAGATTCTCGCGAAGCGCCCCGAACAGCGCTGTGTCGGCCTCCGGATCGTGGAAATCCTCGCCCTCCGCATCGAGCATGGAAACGCCCTCGAGGGGAAGGGCCACTGCGGTCGGTCCCGTCGCCCGATTGAGTTTCCTCGCGAGTATCGATCCGAGTTCCGCGTTCTCTTCTGGCGTGGTTCGCATGAGCGTTACCTGCGGATTGTGGATATGGAACGACCGTCCCTCGAATTCCTCGGGAACCGAGTCCCGTGGCCCGAAGTTGACCATATCCAGGGCGCCCACCGAGACGACCTGCGGGATGCCGTTCTTGCCGGCGGCTTCGAGACGCTCTGGGCCCGCACTCAACACGCCGCCAACGAGTTCGTCGGCCCATTCGGTGGTCGTGATGTCTAGAACGCCATCGATGACACCCTCCTCAACCAGCGACTCCATCGCTTTGCCACCGGTCCCTGTCGCGTGGAAGACGATGGTCTCATAGCCCCGGTCTTCGAGCGTTTCGCGGGCGGTCTTTACACAGGGGGTCGTGACCCCGTACATCGTGATGCCGATCGTCGGCTTCTCGACGACTTCCACGTCCGGCTCGTTCGTGACCATCCCGGCCATAGCCAGGGCGGCGTTGGAAATGACCTGCCTCGATAGGTGGTTCAACCCTTCGATATCCGCGACGGAGTAAAGCATCGCGATGTCCCGGGACCCGACGTACGGTTCCGTATCGCCGGAAGCCATCGTCGAAACCATGAATTTCGGGACGCCGACCGGGAGCGAGCGCATCGCCCGGGTCGCAATGGAGGTGTTCCCCGATCCGCCCAGTCCGAGGACGCCATCGAGGTCGTCGTCGGCATACATCTCCTGGGCGATGGCCACCGCTCCTTCACCCATCGCCTCGATCGCTTCGCCGCGATCCGCATTATCACGCAACTGATCGAGCGTCGTGCCGGCCGCTTTTGCAACGGCACTCGCCGGCGTGTCGGGTTCGATTTCCGGCTCGCCCATTACGCCAGTATCGACGAGGTGAACGTCCACGTTCTGGTCTTCGAGGACGTCCCTGGCGAACCCGATTTCCTCACCTTTCGTGTCGAGCGTCCCGACAATGACGATGCTCATGAATCACCGGCAACCTGCTGCTGGTCGGATTCCTGTTCCGTCTCGCTCGATTGAATATTCTCCTCGACGGGGAGTTTCCCGGGTGGAACGATTTCACAGCCCGGGAGGTCTCGTAGTACGTCTTCCGGTCCCGGCGGCGCATACACGGCTAGCAGGAGTAGCGGTTCCCAGCCGGTATTAATCGTCCCGTGCTCGACGCCTTCGGGGACGAATACCATCTCACCCGTCGAGATGTGCTGGATTTCCTCGGCGATCTCCTGTTCGCCCTCGCCCCGAATGACGTAGAGAATTTCGTCACTCTTGGGATGGGTATGCCGGTCGTGGCCCTTTCCGGGCTCGAGTTTCACGACACCGGCGCTGAACCGCTCACCACCGGTTACCTCCGGCGTACTCAACCACTTGAGAACCCCCCAGTCGAACACCTGGCTTTCGACGTCGTCCGGATCGATGAAGTACTTGTTCTCGGTCATGTCAGAACTCGATATTCTTGAATTGGCGAGCCTGGTCTTCGATCGCCTCTTCGGTCGGGAGCCGTTCGAGACTCGACGCCCCGAAAAAGCCCTCGACGCCTTCGGTGTTATTCAGGACGTATTCCGCGTCTTCGGGCCAGGCAATTGGGCCGCCGTGACAGATGACGTGCACGTCTTCGTTGATTTCTTTTGCCGCATCGTGGTGGGCTTGGACCCGCTCTGCGGCGGTTTCGAGATTCAACGCTGTTTCGGCCCCGATGTCGCCAGACGTCGTCAGGCCCATGTGGGAGACAATTACGTCGGCTCCGGCTTCGGCCATCTCCCGGGCCTGTTCCTCGCTGAACACGTAGGGGGCGGTGAGCATATCCTGCTCGGCAGCCTCCTGGATCATGTCGACTTCCTTGTCGTAGCCCATACCGGTCTCCTCGATGTTTTGTCTGAACTGGCTTCCCTCGTCGATGAGCCCGACTGTGGGGAAGTTCTGGACGCCGGCGAACCCACGCCGTTTGAGATCGTCGATGAAGACGTCCATCTGCCGGAATGGATCTGTTCCATTGACGCCTGCCAGAACCGGGGTGTCCTCCACCACTGGCAACACCTGCCGGCCCATGTCGAGGACGATCTCGTTGGCATCGCCATAGGGGAGCAGCCCGGCAAGCGACCCCCGGCCGTTCATCCGGTATCGGCCGGAGTTATAGATGATCAAAAGATCGACGCCACCTCGCTCGGCGAACTTTGCCGACATTCCCGTACCCGCGCCTGCGCCGATGATCGGGTCGCCGTTCGATACCGTTTCGTCGAGTCGATTGAGCGACTCGGTGCGTGTAAATGTCATGCACCCGCTTTGTGAAATTTACCCACCACCCTTCAATATTATCATTACCAGTCAATCAATGACTACGGGAACACGTTTTCATTTGCCTGGGTTTGAGCAAACCCGCTCCACTTCGCCCAGAAATACGTCGAGGAATGCCCCCGGGATTATATAACCAAGTAATGCAAAACTGACATTATGGCGATATCCTCGCTGTTTGTCGCTACTGGGGCGTTCGTGGTAGGTGTCGCCCTCATTGTGTACAGCGTCGAGGAGTTAGTCGAAAGCATCACGAAAGCGGCGGTTACAACGGGACTCTCGACGTTTATCCTGGCGGTCTTTTTTGTTGGCTTAGATTTCGAAAACTGGGCATTTGGCGTCGCCTCGATGCTCCGCGAGCTTCCGGGCGTCGCAATCGGCTCCGCGTTGGGGTCTGGACTCTTTCTCGTCGGCGTTGCCGTCGCAATTGGCGGGTTTCTTACTCCGTTCGAAACCGAAATCGACCACGATTACCTGGCTCTTCTCGTTCTTTCGCCACTGCTCTTACTCGTGTTCATTTGGGACGGATCTCTCTCCCGTCTCGACGGCGTTGCTCTATTGGTTTTGTTCACACTCATCCTGTGGTATTTGTATCGCCAAGAGCGGCGGGGAAGAGAGACGTTTCGGGACGAAGAAGCCGAAGAGGCTGTCGAGGAGGTCGAAGCCGAAGGGCATAGCCAGTGGTACTATCTCGGGTTGTCGGCCGTCTTCGTCATCGGTCTCATCATCGGGTCCGAGTTGGCCGTTCGGGGGGCCCAGGGTATCGTGACGGTATTCGGCCTCAACCAAACGGTATTTGGCATGACATTTGTCGGAATGGCGATGGCCCTCGAGGAGGTGACCCTGGTCGTGGCCCCGGTGAGGGAGGGACAACCGAGCATCGCGGTTGGGAATATCGTCGGGAGTCTGATCTTCTTTGCAACCGGGAATATCGGACTTCTCGCAGTCACTCGTTCGTTTTCGCTCGATCCGTCCGTCTTGGCTTTTTACTGGCCGGCGTTTTTCCTCTCAATACTCGTGATGGGATTATTCCTCTACCGAGGACGGATTAAACGCCTCGAAGCTGTGGTGCTTTCACTCTTCTATGGTGCTTTCTGGGTCGTGAGCTACGTCTTCATCTAGGAGAACAAGCGAGAAACCCTCGGATTTGAATGGTGCTCAACGCAGAACAGCTGCCCCGTTAATCCTGTGATATATCTGCAGATCCTGTATAACGCCCGTTAATCCTGTAATATACCTATAGATCCTGTATAACGCCCGTTAATCCCGTAATATATCTGCAGAGCCTGTATAACGCCCGTTAATCCTGCAAATGCCGTTACTTCTGTAATCGAAGCGTTTGTCTCCGTTTCTCGAACTCGTCTTCGGAAATTTCTCCGCGCGCGTAGCGATCTCGAAGCTCCGTCATCGCCGTATCAGTAGCCGGCGGTTCGGGTCGGTTTTGAAAGCCGAAGAGCAACCAAGCGAATCCACCGAGGATAAGGATCGGCCAGAGGAACATCCAGCCACCCATAAATCCTCCTGCGCCCATGAACCCACCACCCATCGAGAGGAGGGATACAAGCAGTACCGCTCCAACGACCAGGAAGAGTAGCTTCGTGGTGTTCAGTTGTGTGGATTCGGTCATAGCTCGCTCCCTTCCGCTTCGAATTGGGCATCCAATTCTTCGAATGCTCGTTCGAGCCGCGCTTTCACTTCCTCAGCAATCTCGGAAAGCGCAGGGTTATCTGCGATGGCGAGGAGCTGCTCTGGATCGACGGCACTCACGACGACGCCCCCGTCCTCGGACTCGTAAATGGCCACGTTACACGGGAGGAGCGCTCCCAGTTCGGTTTCAGCAGACACCCCCTCGTGGGCCAGTGGGGGATTACAGGCCCCGAGGATCCGGTACTGGTCGATATCGACGTCCAGTTTTTCCTGGAACGTCGATTGGACGTCGATATCCGAAAGGACTCCAAATCCTTCGTCTTTGAGTGCGGACGTGACTTCGGTGAGGACCGATTCAAACGATGCGTCGATTGTCGTGGTGATTGTATACGTCATGGATTTAGGCTGTGTCGGTGTGTTTCGTGTAGTTCACGGCTCGCAGTTTGGCTCATCATTTACAATGACCGTGTCGCGACCGTGTTGTCGTCCGTCTTGCTGGTCGTGTTGCTGGCTGGGGTGTTTGACGTTCGGCCGGTGGGTCAGTTTTCAACTCGGCCGTGCCCCCGGCGGAACTCGATGTGGTTTCAATCCGCCGTTCGGCATCCGCCACTGTTTCGGTCTCGAACAGCGTTTCCAACTTGCGTTCGAATGTGGTCTCGTCTATCTCATCTGCCACATAGCGGCGTTTGAGGGCTTCTAGTGCCTCTTTTTTGCCCTCGCTGCTGTCTATTCCGGTCGTGGAGTGGGTGGGACTTTCGGTAAACAGTTTTGTTGCCGCTAACAGGATGCCACCGGTTACTAGGACCAAGATAGCGAACAGAACTGCATTGTCACCCCCGGCCAATCCGAGCGGATTGACTGCGAGCCCACTCGCCCCAAAGACAGTCACTATGAGCCAGAAGACGAGAATTGCCCCGAAGACGACTCCCATGGATCCAGGTCGTGACCGGCCAAATCGCATCATTGGACGATAATCGCCCCGCTTTTGTCCATATATTGATGTCCATAGCCACAGTACGTCCCACAATCGATCGAGTAGGCTCCGCTCTGGTCCGCGGTCATGGTCTGAACAACGGGCTCAGTCGCTTCCTGGGAGAGGAACAGTCCCTGACTGCCCATCATGCTACCGCCCATCATTCCACCCCCCGTCTGCTCTGCCCCTGCGGGGACGATGGCAAGGCTATGGCCCGAGTACTCCCCTTCTGCCACCTCGAGTGA
>CAZJZA010000092.1:0-7041 GCA_964550355.1 uncultured Halobacteriales archaeon | reverse complement strand
ATCTGGTACGACCCGAGTTACGAGATGCCGGGCGTACCGGTTCTCCCGGGTATTGCCGCCCTGGCCAGTTTTGGGTTGGCGTTTCAGATGCAACTGGGTGCGATTGCGATCGGCGCGCTCGTCATGGCGCTCTCGTATGGATGGTATCGGTATTACGCCCGGACAGTCGACCTCACAGGAGTGTTCACACAATGACAGACAGACCGACAGTCCTGGTTCCACTCCAGGTTCTCGAAGGCGAATCGATTCCGGAGGGGGTTCCCGAGTTGCTCGGCGGCGCCCACGTCCTGCTTTTGGGCTATCACGTCCTGCCCGAACAGACCGCGACCGAGCAGTTTCGCGAGCAGTTTGGCGAACGGGCAACAAAACGACTCGAGGAGTGTGAAGCGATGGTGTCTGCGGGGGGTGCAACGGTCGAAACTCGAATCGTCTTCACCCACGAAGCACAGCAGACGATCAACCGGGTCCTCGTCGAGGAGGACTGTTTCGCCGTGTTAATCCCGAAGGCGACGGCATCCGTCGAACGCGTGCTCGTTGCCGTCCGGGGAACGGTGGGACTCGAACAGTTCGTCGCGGTTCTCAGTGGGCTCTTTGCCGATTCGGTAACTGATCTCACCTTGTTCCACGTCCGGGGAGACAAAGAGAGCCACGAGGAAATCGAGGCGATGTTCGACGACCTTGAAACGGCCCTCGTGGATGCAGGAATTGGGAGCGAGCACATCGATACCCAGGTCGAGACGGGGGATCAGCCGATCGAATTGATAGCCGAGGCCGCAGATGCCCACGACGTCGTCGTCATGGGCGAGACGGATCCCTCAGTCGCAACGTACGTATTCGGCTTTCCCCAGGACCAGCTCGCCGCCCAGTTTTTCGGCCCAGTGCTCGTCGTTCAGCGACCGCCACCTGAGCCGTACCCCGAGGCGGACTCGGCCGAATAACCGTCTGCCGGGCGTTTAACTCGCATTGTCGGCGTTTCTCAGGAACCAGCGAAGAACACAGCGTTAATACGATCCCCCGGTGGATTTCAGTACGGACACAGACGGGTGTCGAGCCGAAATCATGGCGGACGCATACGATCTCATCATCGTCGGCGGCGGAATCAGCGGGGCATCGTTACTGTACGCGGTCTCCAAGTTCTCGGACGTCGAAACAGTGGCGCTGTTCGAGAAGGAATCGGAGATCGGGGCGATAAACACCTATCACACGAACAACTCACAGACCCTCCACTTCGGGGACATCGAGACGAATTACTCCCTCGAAAAAGCGCGATCGGTGAAGGAGGGTGCCGAGACCCTGGCGGGCTATCTGGAAGCGAGCGATTCCGACCGGAGCATGCACGACAAACGGTCGAAGATGGTCATCGCGGTCGGCGAGCGGGAAGTCGACCGTCTCGAACGGCGCTATCACGAGAAGGGGTTTGGCGACCTCTACCCGAAGCTGGAACTCATCGACCGCGAGCGGATCGCGGAACTCGAACCGGCCGTCGTGGAGGGGCGGGACCCCGACGTCGAACTTCGGGCCCTGTACACGCCCGACGGCTACGTCGTCGATTACGGCGAGACGGCGAAATCTCTCGTTAGTGCGGCACGCGAGGAGTCGGGCGTCGACGTGTACACCGGGACGGCAGTCAAAGGTATCGTCGAGACGGCCGATGGCTATGCCGTCAGGACGGAGACTGGCACGGCGATGGCCGACGGGATCGTCGTGAGCGCGGGTTCGCACAGCCTCCAGTTCGCAAAACAACTGGGCTACGGCGAGGATATGGTGCTTCTGCCTATCGCGGGGAGTTTTTTCCTGGCCGAGGATTTCCTCAACGGGAAAGTTTACACGCTCCAGATGGCCAAACTCCCCTTTGCCGCCGTTCACGGCGACGCCGACGTCCACGACGCCTCGGTCACCCGATTCGGCCCGACTGCAAAGCCCGTTCCGGCACTCGAACGCGGTGAACTCTCCACCGTGAGCGACTTCTTCGACGTCTTCGGGCTCGATTTCGACTCGGTCGTGAGCTATGCGAACATTCTCGCAGATCGCGTCCTCCTCCCCTACGTCCTCCGAAACCTCGTTTATGACCTTCCAGAGCTGGGGCCCCGGGCCTTTTTGCCCCAGGTAAAGAAGGTCGTCCCGAGTGCCACCATCGAGGACATCGAGCCCGCGCGGGGCTACGGTGGCATTCGCCCGCAGATCGTCAACACACGCGCCCGCACCCTCGACATGGGCGAGGCCACGATCGAAGGCGAGGACATTATTTTCAATATCACCCCCTCCCCAGGGGCCTCGACGTGTCTCAAGAACGCCCGCCGCGACGCCAAATCGGTCGTCGAGTTTCTCGACGGGGACTACTCTTTCGACGAGGAGGCGTTCCACGAGGCAACACTCGAGAATTTCCCGCGTGCCGGGGACGACGCGTAGCCGAGGGCACGTCTGAGAACGCATAGCCGAGGGGCACGTCTGGGAAGGTTTCGCCGGGAAATCCGGGAACAGAATTCCTTTGTCGGTACCCCATATAGCATCCGATAGTGGCCCCGCAGCTCCGTCACCTACGATCAGCCCTCCGCAACCCGATGCGGGCACTTCTCGTCGCCATCGGGATTGTCCTCGCGCGGCTCGGTCTCATCACCGAGGAGCGGGCCAAACAGACGGTGGACCTGGCGTGGCCTCGAATTCTGACCGGCATCGCCCGGATGTCGAAAAACGCCGCCGACGTGGCGATGGTGGGTCTCGCTCTGGGCCCGGCCGCGATCAACGGCGTCGGATTCGCTACCCCGTACTGGGGAGTTGCATTCAGTATTGGCGGCGGGCTCGCTGCAGGGACGATTGCGCTGGTGTCCCAGCGCTACGGCGCAGAGCGCTTTGACCAACTCGGCCAGGCGATCCGATCGAGTACAGCCCTGCTGGTCGTCATCACGATTCCCATTGCACTCCTCTTCTGGCTCGTCCCCGAGACGCTCGTCTCCGTGCTCACAAACACGCCCTCGGAGATCGACTACGGCGCTCGCTATCTTCGAATTTTGGCCATCGGGGTCCCCTTTGCGTCGCTGAACCTCATCGGCAGCCGGGCACTCATCGGCGCGGACGATGCCTGGATTCCCATGGTCCTGCGTGGGTCCGGCGCGATCGCGAATATCGTCCTCAATGCCGTGTTCATCTTTGGGCTCGGTATGGGAGTCGAAGGTGCAGCGTGGGGGACTGTTCTCGCGAACGTGTTCGTGACGAGTTCGCTGGCCATCGGACTCGCCCGGGGAAGCCTGCCGTTTGTCGGTCGGTTCCCGATCACGGTCGATCCGTTCGGCCGATACGTCCACGTCGATACGTTCCGGGATCTCATCTCGATCGGGACCCCCGTGATCGGTCGAAACTCCGTCTGGACGATCGCCCGCTTTCCAACTCTCGCCTTCGTCGCCATGTTCGGCCAGGAGGTCACCGCCGCCTACATCATCACCCGGCGGATCTGGGGTGTGATGAACACCCCCGGGTGGGGATTTGGCCTCGCCGCGAGCAGCCTGGTGGGCCAACAACTCGGAAAGGGAAAGGAGGCGATCGCCGAGGCCTACGGCTACGAGATCACTCGCTTTTCGGTGGCGACTTACGCGATTGCGGCGTTTGCCATCGCGCTCTTTGCCGAACCGATCGTGGCCCTCTTTATCGGTTCACGAACCGACCCGTCGATCCCGATCGCGGTGCCCATGGTTTACGTTGCCGCCCTCGCGATCATTCCCCAGGGCGTGACCAGCACGATAGCCGGTGCACTCGACGCGACCGGCGATACGCGTTGGCCCTTTTACAGTCGGGCGCTCGGAATGTTCGGATTTTCGATCCCGCTCGTGTACCTGGGGGCGACCACGCCACTCGGTATCTGGGGGATTTATCTCTCCTTTTTCGGCGAGACAGCCGTCTCGGCAGTCATCAACTACTACCGATTCTGGACGGGCAAGTGGAAGGCGATTAGCCGGGGATATCGGCCAGACATTCCGACCACGGTGGACGATTGATCCCGGATCCGTCCAACCAACGCGGGTATTTATCTCGGGGGTCCCGGTTTGCTCAGTAGGTCGTGTAACTAACCGGTCCTTCCGTAGACCATGTAATTGACCGGTCCTTCCGTAGATCGTGTAACTGACTGGTTCCCCAGTAGGTCGTGTAACTGACCGGTTCCTCAGTAGGTCATGTAACTAACCGGTCCTTCCGTAGACCGTGTAACTGACCGGTTCCTCAGTAGGTCATGTAACTAACCGGTCCTTCCGTAGACCGTGTAACTGACCGGTTCCTCAGTAGACCGTGTAACTGACCGATCCAACATCGATCGTGACGAGGGTGTTTTCGGGGAAGGCGTCGGGGTCGACGCCGTATTTTCCATTGATTTCGTGTCTCACTCGCGTTTCTTCGGCCTCATCTTCGACGACCTCGGCCGTCCCCAGGAGCGTGACCATCCACTCGGGAATGCCGGCCTCGGCTTTCTGCACGGCGAGGGAGACCCGCGGATTTTTCCGGATGTTCGAAAGTTTCCGCCCCTTGGTCGTGAGTTCGACGACCCCATCCTCGTACTGGTACCAGAGCGGGGCGACGTGGGGTTTGTCATCAACACTCGTGGCCAGATACGCCGCTAATGGCTCGGATCGAAGGAGCGTCTCTACTTCCTCGGGAACTGTCTCTTTCATACCTCTTCTGTGTCACACGGCCACAATACTTCTCGGGCCGTAACTCGTCTTCCCGGGCCGTCTCTCCCAGAGAAAAACCGATCAGTCGATATGCCCTTCGCGGCGCAGCTGTTCGGCGTCCGCACTTTTATATCGCCACTCGATGTCGCCCTTCTCGTCTTGCCAGTCCCACGGGTCGATGAGCACGACGTCGTCTTTCTCGATCCAGGTCCGATATTTCATCCGCCCGGGGATCCGTCCGAGACGGGTCTCACCGTCCGCACACCGCACGCGGACGTGATTCCCACCCAGATGTTGTGTTACGACGCCGAACTGCTCGGACCCCGAGGGCATACGGAGGTCCTTCCGCTCTCGTTGTTCTGTCACGTCAATTAATTTGAGCCCGAGAGGGATAAACTCACCCGAATGCGTGGTACCAACGCCCAGAGTCATTTTTACGTTCTGGACGGTGATCCTGCACGTATGGATCCTGTCGTTGTCATCGGGGGCGGTGTCGTTGGAACGGCGGTCGCGGCGAAACTCGCAGAACGGGACGTGCCAGTTCGACTCTACGAGAAAGACGCGCTGGGAGCCGGCACCACGGCGAAGTCGATGGCCATTTTCTTCTGGCACCAGGACGACCCGAACGAGACCGAACACCGACTCCGGGAGGTGGCCTGGCAGACCTACGAACCGCTAATCGAGGATGGGACCCTCGAGTTCACGCAGGTCGGCACGCTCGAAACGGCCCCGAAACTGACAGACGTCCCGGAGGTTCGATCGGTCTGGAAGGGACTCACTGACCTCGGCGTGGAATCCGACTGGCTCGAGCCCGCCGATCTCGAAGCAAACGGGCTCGATCCGACGGCCTTCGAGGGGGCGCTTTTCGTCCCGGCCGACGGCTTTCTCGATCCCGCCGAAATCATCCAACAGTTCGTTGCCCGGGCGAGGGCGGGGCCTGCGACGATCGAAACGGGGGTAGCGGTCACGGACATCCACACCGAAGATGGTGCAGTCACGGCAGTGAAGACCGGCGAGGGGACCGAGCCGGTGAGTGCTGTCGTGAACGCGGCCGGGCCATGGGCCCCCGCGATCAACGAGTTGGCGGGCGTCGACCAACCACTCAGACAGACACGTGGTCCGATCGTGGTCCTTTCCCGGGAGGAGTCCTTTTCCCTGCCGTTCATGATTCTTCACGACGAACTGTACTTCCGAGAGGACGGGACGAATCAGGCCTTTGGCGGCCGCTTTGACACCGCATACGAAACCGCCGGAACGTTTGACCCGGACGCGAATCACACGGTCGATCAGTCTTTTTACCTCGACATCGCCGAGGAAATCGAGGCCGCTGTCCCCCGCTTGGCCGATGTCCAGATCGTCAACGACTGGGTCGGCTTTCGGACCATTACTCCGGACGGCCGGCCCTTTGTCGGCGAGACCGACGTCGGGGACTTCTACACGGCGGTGGGCATGTCCGGATACGGGGTTACCAGGGCCCCGGCGGTTGGGGACCTGCTCGCAGCCCAGATCACGGGGGAATCGGTCGACACCGAACTTTCCGAGTGGGTCACACCGGATCGGGTGTGAGCGGATCGAATCCTCCGGATTCAGACTGCGGTACGGACTATTTCTGGGAGTAAATCGAGGGTCCCGATCTCGTAAGTCGGCGTGACCGAGAGTTCGGTCTCGGAGCGGTGCTCGCGACGGAGGAAGATTGAATCCATCCCGGCGGCCGCGGCGGCCAGGACATCCGACTCGCTGTCGCCCACGAAAAGCGGGTTTCGAGCCCCCAGGTCCTCGACCGCCAGGTCGAGATAGTGTGGATCCGGTTTCTTCCGGGCCAGACTGTCCGGATGCATTTCTCGACCGTACACCGTCTCGAAGTACTCGCCGATGCCGTGTTGCTCAAGGATGGCCGAGACGGTCCGATGCTGGTTCGAACTGACGATGCCCAGTGGCAGGTCGATCCGGGCGAGTGCGTCGAAGTCAGGGTAGAGGGGTTTGCGTCCGGCCCGGATTTCGCGTTCCTGGACCAGCGAGGAACGCATATCCCGGCGGTACCAGAGCGGACCGGGGGCCAGTCCGTAGTGCTTTGACACTGTTTGCAGGATTTCTGGGGTGACGCCATAGACGAGCCGGTCGACGTCTGCGGGGTCAGGATCGACGACGCCCATGTCGGAAAAGGCGTCCCTGACCGCCCGAACCATGACCGAGCGGTCGGTCATGGCGGTGAGCACCCCGTCGTTGTCGAGGATCACCGCGTCGTAGGTCATTTCAAAGCCGTACAGGACGACCGCGTTAAACAGTTTCGCGCCGTGTCAGGCGTACTCGCGCCACCGGGCCCCACACTCCGTACACTTGAAAAATCGGGTGGGGGGTTCATCGGCCGAGGCCGTCTGTTTGATGG
>CAZJZA010000091.1:0-7191 GCA_964550355.1 uncultured Halobacteriales archaeon | reverse complement strand
CGCGCCGAGGCTTCCCGGCGCGCTATCCCGGCCGACAGGGAGGCGGGCACCCCCCGGGGGGACGCCCGGCCGGACGGCCGACGGGTCATCCACGTGGAGCGCGGGCGGGTGCAGATCGAACCCCTCGTACGGCTCCGAAAAGCCCTGGCCCGAGGAGAACTCGTGGTCCCGCTCCCGGTCCTCGGGGCCGTCCTCGCGGTCCGTATCGGTCATGGCCGCGGCTATGTGAGACGGAGGGTTAAGGTCACCGGCCCACGAATTACCGATATGCGGCTGTTCGTCAGCGTGGATCTGTCCGAACGGCTCGCGGAACCGATCGCCGACCTGCAAGCGAACTTCGAGGGAGCCACAGGCCTGGACTTCACCGACCCCGAACAGGCCCACATGACCCTGAAATTCCTCGGCGAGACCGACCCAGGACGGATCGACGCAATAAGCGAGGCACTCGACCGGGCCGTCGACGAGGCCGACATCCAGCCCTTCGAAGCCACCTTCGAGGGGCTTGGCGTGTTTCCCTCCCTCGAGTACATCAGCGTGGTCTGGTTGGGGGTTGGCCAGGGTCAGGAGTCCTTTGAGAAGGTTCAGCGACCCATCGAGGACCGGCTCGTGGATCTCGGATTCGACGCCGCTGACCACGATTTTACCCCCCACGTCACGCTCGCCCGGATGAAACACGCCGGTGGAAAAGAACTCGTCCAGGAGCTCGTCCGGACCGAGGACCCGACCGTTGGAACGATGACCGTCGAGGCGGTCCACTTGACCGAGAGTCGGCTCACCGACGAGGGACCGGTGTACGAGACGGTTCACCGGGTCCCGCTCTGAGTCGGCGGGACGAACCGCCGGGAGACGGCGATCCGAGTGAAACGGACAACGTTTTAAAGAGTAGAGACAGTATCTCAGCCCACCATGAGCAAGAAAACGAAGGCCAAGAAAAAGCGGCTGGCGAAACTCGAGCGTCAGAACAGCCGCGTTCCGGCCTGGGTCATCATGAAGACCGACCAGGAAACCCAGCGTAACCCAAAACGTCGCCACTGGAGGCGAAGTGACACGGACGAGTAAATCATGAGTGCAAGCGATTTCGAGGAGCGCATCGTCACCGTGCCCCTCCGGAAAGTCAAAGCGTCGACTGCACCAACGCGTGGGGGCAAGGCCATGTCCCTCGTGCGCGAACACCTGGCCACCCAGTTCGGGGTAACGGAGGACGCCGTCCGGCTGGATCCCTCCATCAACGAGGCCGTCTGGGAGAGGGGTCGGGCCAACCCGCCGAGCAAGGTCCGCGTGCGGGCCGCCCGCTTCGAGGAGGAGGGGACAGCGGTCGTCGAGGCCGAACACGCCGAGTCCTGAGAGTGCTCCGCACTGCATTCTACGGATCGTCGTACGTCGGGGTCTACGGGGCCGGTACTGACGAGTTCGTCGTCGTCCGGCCGGATTTAGAGACCGAGACCGTCGAAGCGATCGAAGCGGAGTTCGACGTCCCGGTCCTCGAAACCACCATCGACGGGTCGGGAACCGTCGGCGCGCTCCTCGCGGCGAACACGAACGGGATCGTCGTGAGCGAACGCACGAGCGACGCCGAACGCGACCGCCTCGAATCCGAGACCGGGCTTTTAGTCGCGTCGCTTCCGGGACGGATCAACGCTGCCGGGAACGTCATTCTCGCCAACGATCACGGGGCCTATCTACATCCCGAGCTCCCGGATGACGCGTCTGCGGTCGTCGAAGACGCACTCGACGTCCCGGTCGCCCGGGGACGGATCGGGGCCGTCGGAACCGTCGGTTCCGCCGCCGTAGCGACCAACCGAGGCGTCCTCTGTCATCCCCAGGCAACCGACGACGAATTGGACGCCGTCGAATCGGCGCTTGCGGTCCCGGCCGACGTCGGGACGGTTAATTACGGCGGTCACTTCGTTGGGTCGGGACTCATCGCCACGGGGACGGGGTACCTCGTGGGCGAGGACACCACCGGGCCGGAATTGGGACGCATCGAGAACGCCCTGGGCTATCTCGATTGAACGATTCTCCGGTCCCGAGTAGGAAGATACTTCCCTCCCAGAGACTGGTTTTCGACCATGAGTATAGGAGGCGGCGGTCAGCTTCAGGCGCTCCAGCAAGAGATGCAGGCGCTTGCGGAGCGACGTGAAGAACTCGACGCGGAAATCGAATCGCTGCATGAAGAGAAACGAGAAATCGACGAGGCCATCGAGGGCCTCGACGTGCTCGAAACCGGATCGACCGTCCACGTCCCGATCGGCGGGGACGCGTTCGTCCGGGCGACGATCGAGGACGCAGACGAAATCGTCGTCAGTCTGGGCGCCAACTTCGCGGCGACCGAGGACCGTGACCAGGCGGGCGAGACCCTCGAAACGAAAAAGGAGCGCCTCGACGAGCGGATCGAGGACCTCCGCGAGGAGCAGTCCCAACTCGCAGAGCAGGAGAGTCGGCTGGAACAGGAGGCCCAGCAGGCCCAACAGCAGATGCTCCAGCAGCAGGCCCAGCAACAGGGCGAATAAGGAATGTTCGACGGGCTGAAGGAGAAGCTGGGGAAGTTCCGGGAAGACGCCGCCGACGTGGCCGAAGAGCAAGCGACCACGGCGGAAGAGGCCCAGCCAGCGTCCGACGGCCCCGACGATTCTCCGGATAATACCGACTCGGAAGCGGTCGCCACCCAAGAGCCAAGCGAGGAGGAGTCGAAAGAGCGATCATTTACCGATCGCGCAAAATCGCTGGCAAAAGGCCGCGTCATCCTCGACGCTGACGATCTCGAAGCACCGCTCTGGGAACTCGAGATGGCCTTGCTCGAAAACGACGTCGAAATGGGCGTCGCCGAGGAGATCCTCGATGGAATCGAGGACGAACTCGTCGGCGAGCAAAAGACGATCACCGAAAGCACGACCGCGCTCATCGAATCGGCCCTGCACGATGCGCTCTTGGACGTGGTTTCCGTGGGCCAATTCGACTTCCTCGAGCGGGTCGCCGCGACCGACCGACCGGTCGTCATCATCTTCACCGGCGTCAACGGCGTCGGGAAAACCACGACGATCGCCAAACTCGCGACGTACCTCGAAGAGCGTGGGTTCTCATCGGTGCTCGCGAACGGCGACACCTACCGGGCCGGAGCAAACGAGCAGATCGAGGTGCACGCAGAACGCATCGATGCGCCGCTCATCAGCCACGACCAGGGCGGCGATCCCGCTGCCGTGATCTACGATGCCGTCGAATACGCCAAGGCAAACGACATCGACGTCGTCCTCGGAGATACGGCTGGCCGATTGCATACGAGCGACGGCCTCATGAATCAACTCGCGAAGATCAACCGGGTCGTCGACCCGGATCTAACGCTCTTCGTCGATGAAGCCGTCGCCGGTCAAGACGCGGTCAACCGAGCGACCGAGTTCAACGAGGCCGCGACCATCGACGGGACGGTTCTTACGAAAGCCGACGCCGACACCCACGGCGGCGCGGCCATCTCAATCGCGAGCGTGACTGGCGCCCCGATCCTCTTTATGGGAACCGGGCAGGGATACGACGACCTCGAGCCATTCATTCCGGAGTCCGTCGTCGAGGAGCTTCTCGGCGCCTGAGCAGGTGCGGGCTCAAACCCCATTCAGGCCGAAGGTCTTTCGTCCCCGCACCCGAGAGAGCGTGTATGGCCGAGGAATACGACGATCTGGTCAGCTATCTCACGCCCCGAGGGGAGACCGATTCGATGAAGCGCTACCAGAACACCACCGCGATTCCGTGTCCGGTTTGTGAGGAGTCCTTCGCGGATCTGGTCGTCGTGACGGGAGAGACCACGAGCCTGGAGCTATCCGAGCCGCTCGACTTGTGCGTCACGACGACGTCGGAAGGCCGGCCGATGATTTTCACGCACGGGTAGTGGGGCCGATCTGGAAAGGGGGCGAACAGGTGACAAGCGTCCGGCCCGGAACGGTGTGCCACGCTCCCGCCTCGTTCGTTCCGGGTTCGCGATCGAGGGATGGGCAACGCTGGACTGTTCTTCTGATTTAAACGTTCGTCCAGCGGTCACTGGAGACCGTCCGCATCGACGTTACGGGACAAGGGGCACCCCGTGGCCGGATCGGACGCGAAGGCGCGCAGGTCAGCCGTCGAAGTCCCGATCCGGCGTCCCGGCTGCGACGATGGCGAGATCGCGGGGCGTACTGTCCCGGTCGTAGGCTGAGACGTTCGCCGGTTTCCAGGGCGGAACGGCCACCAGCACTGTCGCGTGCAGGTCGTCCCGGACGGTGAGTTCGGGGTTTCCGTCGGGATGGGAGAGAAAGCGGCCCTGGGACTGCCCGGCCGGCATACCGAGGTCGACGCCGAAGACAAAGTTGAGGGAGTTACCCACGTCCGGGAAGTAAAAATCGGAGTACACCGGCGTCCCGGGATCGATTTCGGCTACGGTGCGGGGAGTCGGACGGTGGGAGTAATCACCGGCCCCGGGATCGTCTTCCACTTCGTCCGGTAGAGGTTCGAGATCCGCCGCCGCGCTCGCGACGAGATAGACGTTCGCGGGATTGGGTTCGGCGTCCGCGGCGAGTTCCAGCAACACGGCCAGGAGTGGCCGGGTGATGTAAATTGACTGCCTGGACACGGTCATTATTCGGGTTCGACTCGGATAAATCGGTGGTTCCCGGCCCACAATGGGTGGCCAGGAGGATCGGTCGGCCCCACACGGTTAGACATTTACCGCTCGGCCGGCCTATTACAGGTAACACGATGGTACTCGAGGATCTGGGGAGTTCGCTTCGATCGACGCTCGAGGACCTCCGGGGAAAGTCTCGCATCAGCGAGGACGACGTCACGGAGGTCGTCACGGAGATCCAGCGGTCGCTCCTGCAAGCAGACGTGGACACCGGCCTGGTGATGGAACTCTCGGACGCCATCCGGGAGCGGGCCCTCGAGGAGGAGCCACCGGCCGGAACCACGGCCCGGGATCACGTCCTTCGCATCGTCTACGAGGAGTTGGTCGATCTGGTCGGCGAGTCGACCGACCTCCCACTCGAAGAGCAGACGATCCTCCTGGCTGGCCTCCAGGGCTCCGGAAAGACGACCACGGCGGCCAAAATGGCCTGGTGGTTCTCGAAGAAGGGGCTCCGGCCGGCGATCATCCAGACGGACACGTTCCGCCCGGGCGCCTACAACCAGGGCAAGGAGATGGCCGAACGCGCCGAGGTCGAGTTTTACGGCGACCCGGACGCCGAGGACCCGATCGAAATCGCAAGAGACGGTCTCGAAGCGACCGAAGACGCCGACGTACACATCGTCGACACGGCCGGCCGACACGCCCTCGAGGAGGGACTCATCGACGAAATCGAAGCCATCGAAGCCGCCGTCGAACCGGATCGTAATTTGCTGGTTCTCGACGCCGCCATCGGCCAGGGCGCCAAAGAACAGGCGACGCGATTCGACGAGGCGATCGGTATCAATGGGGTTTCGATCGCAAAACTCGACGGGACGGCCAAGGGTGGTGGCGCCCTGACGGCAGTCAACGAGACCGACTCGACCATCGCCTTTCTCGGGACCGGCGAGACGGTCAAGGACATCGAGCGCTTCGAGCCCTCCGGGTTCATCTCGCGGCTGCTGGGAATGGGCGACCTCAAGCAGCTCACCGAGCGGGTCGAGCGCGCAATGGAGGAGACCGAAGCGGAAGAAGAGGAATGGAGCCCCGAGGACATGCTCGAGGGGGAGTTTACCCTCAAAGATATGCGCCAGCAGATGAAGGCTCTCGATCGAATGGGGCCGCTCTCCCAGGTCCTCGATATGGTCCCCGGACTCGGCGGCGGGATGATGGATCAACTTCCAGAGGGGGCGATGGACATGACCCAGGAGCGGATGCGAACCTTCGAGGTGATCATGGACTCGATGACCGAGGACGAACTCGAAAATCCTCGCTCGATCGGGGCGAGCCGGATGAAGCGGGTCGCGGCCGGCAGCGGCACCGACGTGGATGACGTGCGAGAACTCCTCGAGCAATACCGGACGATGGCCCGAGCGCTCAAGCAATTCCAGGGCATGGGTGATGCCGACATGGAGCGCATGATGAAACAGATGCAACAGGGTGGCGGTGGCCCCGGCGGCGATCTCGGAGGCATGGGCCCGCTAGGATAAGTCCCGTCAGAAATCGTCTGCCTCGGACGGACCCTTTTTGACCGCTCCGGTCGACGTACCCACGATGACAGTCGCCTCGCTGGCACGGACTGCGTACCGCGAGGCGCTCGGGCCGCTGCTCATCAGCGCCGTCGGCGGCCTCTTTGCCGGACTCGTGCTGGCCGGAATGGAGAGCGACCTCGAGCGGATCCGTGGCCTGCTCGTCCTCGTTCCAGCACTTCTCGCCACCAGGGGGAACGTCTTTGGTGCGTACGCCGCCCGAATCGCCTCGGGACTCCACCAGGGGCTCGTGAGCCCGGTGTTTCACTGGGACGACGACCGACTGCAGGCGGCCACCGCCGCGGCCATGTCGAACAATTTGCTCGCGAGCGGACTCGCTGCGGTGCTCACCGTGGCTGCGCTTCTCGTATTGGGCCAGAGTGCGGCCCCGCTCTGGATGCTCCTGGCCATCGCACTGATCGCGGCCCTCCTCTCGGGGATTGCACTCGCCGTCGTCGTCATCGGTGTGATGTTCCTCGGGTTCCGACGCGGGATCGACCCGGACACCCTCGTCGGGCCGCTCGTCACCACCACAGGGGACGTCATCGGCATCGCCTTCCTGTTGCTCGCGGTCAGAATTGTCGCCGGAGGGATCTAAATGCGGGCGATAGCGGGCCAGTACTGGTCCTTCCGTGCGATCTCCAGGGCCACGCTTCCCACCCTCCTGCTCCTTACGGCGGTCGCGGTGGGGTCGGGGCTCGTCCTGGGCACCTTCGAGGCGGTACTCTACCAGTACCCTTCGCTTTTGATTCTCGTCCCGGTCACCATTGGCACCGCCGGCAATCTCGGCAGCCTGCTCGCCTCCAGGCTCTCGACAGCATTTCATCTGGGGACACTCTCCTTCCAGATTCGAGACGAACAACTCGGCGGCCACGCGCTGGCAACAGTGGGGCTCGCGCTCACGCTTTTCCCACTCGTCGGTGCAGGAGCGTGGCTTCTCGCGCTGGTGACGGGACGGGTCGTGCTCCCGCTCTGGCGGGTCCTCGCGATCGCCACCCTGAGCGGGGCCGGCCTCGCGGTCGTCGCCATCCTCGCGACGGT
>CAZJZA010000090.1:0-7206 GCA_964550355.1 uncultured Halobacteriales archaeon | reverse complement strand
TAGCTGGGAGAGTACGCCCCGAAACTCGGGAACGTACATCGTTCGCACTCGTTCGTTGCCACCGGTCTCCCACTCGAATTGGAGTGTTCCGTCGACTGCTGTCATCAGATTTCCCAACTCCTCGTCGGTAATCGCGTCCTTGTTCAGCAAAAGCATGATTAGACTGCCCCACTCCCGGGAGGCACGTCTGAGTCCTTTCAGCGTGAGGACCAAATCCCTGATCGAATGATGGCGGCCACGGGCGGCCAACAGATCGGTCAACGAGTCGATCAGGATCAGGCCCCCTTCGGCGTGCTCGTCGAGATAGTCAGCCGTAGCGGTGAGCACGCCCCGTCTATTCGAGTCCCGGCCGAGATCCGTGATCTTCCGGTGTGAGGGACCGTACCACTCTCGTGGGACGGGGCTGAGCTGGAAGTACTCATTCGAGAGATCTTCGAAGGTGACCGGATCGAGTCCTGCCTCCACGAGTTCGTCGTCCATCGTGAACTCGATTTCCGTCGAGAGAGTCCGTTCGTCCGCGGTATAGGAGAGATAATGAATCGAATCTGGTGGGACGGCGGCCCCCGACAGTTCTCCGTAGTGGAGGGAGAACAGCTCCGGATCGGGTCCTTCCAGGCCGTTCATGACGGCGCTCGTGTAGAGAAACTCCCTGGCCCCGGCGCCGCTTTCCCCAGCGAGCAGGACCACGCTTCCCGCCGGGGCCCCACCCCCGATTCGCGAATCGAGACGCGCGATGCCGAAGGGGATTCGGCTCATACCGACTTCACTCGCGGCCGGCGCTTACGCGTTTCGGCCCTGGGTGGGGAAACCACTAAGTACTATGCAGGATATTAGCATGGTACGGCATACCAAACAACCTGTCAATAAGACCATGCCAACCTACATCCGCTTAACCAACCTGACCATGGAGGGGTTCGAGGAGATCGAAGAGAGTGCAACCCGCACCGAGCAGATGAAAGCCATGGCCAATGAGATGGGCGGCACCATCAAGGACATCTATCTCACTATGGGTGAGTACGACTTCATCACCATTGCGGAGTTCCCCAACGACCAGATGTACACGCAGTTCGCGCTGCGCTTTGCCGAGAAGGGGGTGGCCGAAACCAAGACGCTGAAAGCCCTCGAAGAGGACGACTACATGAACGTCATCCAGAGCCTGTAAGGCCAAAACCCCTCTTTGTGGACGACTAGTTTTCCCTCCCGCCTCAACCCCCGTTTTATTTATGCCTCGTAGCAACTATGGACTATACACGTGGTCAGGTACATGACACACCAGGCACCAATATCCCAATTGCATATACCATCGGCATGGAGTAGAACTAAAGAATACCTCCCCGTCCACTCTTTTGAACCGAAATGAGACTTGCAGAACCCACTGACTTCCAGATTCTGGAGGCGCTTTCGGACGAAAAACGGAATACGGCGGCCAATCTATCCCACGTCCTCGACAAAGACCGCTCGTATATCAACACCAGACTTCCCATTCTGGCGGATTACGAGCTGGTCGACCGCGTCGGTCCGGCCCCAAACAGTGGCCTCTACGAGATCACCGACCGGGGACAGGAAGTAATCGATATCCGGCGGGCTGCGGCCGAACCGGAAATCGACTTCGATGCCCGGCTCGCCGACCGCCTCGAAGGGTAAAACAGCGAACACGAACCACCTCGAAAGGGGTGGACACAGATCACGGACCACCTCGAAGGGAAAACACCGAATACGGACCATCTAAAGGGGTGGGACACAGAACTCGGAATCGAAGGGGCGATTACCGGAGGTGGGCCGGCCCGATGGAGGAAACTGATTTTGGGGCGGCCCTCGAATCGACTCGGTAATGGCCGAAGAGGGATCCGACGCCGAGGATTCGGTGCGGAAAGCCGTCGAGCAATCTAGAAGTGGCGCACCCGCCGTGGGCCGGGTCGTCAGGGATCGCTTTTCGACGGATGAGGTGTTCCAGCGAATCGTTGCTGCCGCCGACGAGGAAATCACCGCTGGGAACCGGGAATTGTTTTTCAGCGGGCTGGCTGCCGGCTTTGCGATTACGATCACTGTCCTCCTCTACGTGTCGATGTCGGCCTCGACTGGGGGCGATCCGGTTCTCAGCGTGCTTCTCTACCCCCTGGGATTCATTTACATCATCATCGGCGGGTATCAACTGTACACCGAAAACACTCTCCCGCCGGTCGCCCTGACACTCGAACGACTCGCGAGCATTCCCGCGCTACTTCGAAACTGGATCGTCGTCCTGGCCGGGAACTTCCTCGGGGGCCTGGGAGGGGCCGCGGCACTGGCGTGGGGCGGGGTGCTTTCTCCGGAAGCCGCAGCAGTCGCCGCGGATATCGCTCAGAAGGGAGTCGAAACGGCCGCGTGGCCCCTCTTCGTCAAATCGGTGTTCGCCGGGCTGATCGTTGCCGGGGTCGTCTGGGTCGAATACGCGGCCCGAGACACGATTTCTCGACTCGCGGTCATCTATTTGGCCTTCCTCGCGATCCCTCTCGGCGGGCTGTTCCACGTCGTCGTCTCCTTTACCGAAACGATGTACCTCGCGTTTACCGGCGATCTCCCGCTCCTCGTCGGTTTGACGGAGTTCGTCTGGCCGGTTCTGTTGGGGAATACCGTCGGCGGAGTGGTCCTGGTTACCCTCGTGAACTACTTCCAGACGAGCGAAAAGCGCCTCGCCGGGGCCCGGTTCGAGGGTGGTCGACGACAACTTTCCGGCCGGGAGATGCTTTTCGGGGGCACGATCGGGCGGCTGTTCGGCTTCGTGGGCCGGTCGTATGTCCCGCTCGTGGATACGACACCGGGTGGGGGCGACACGGATGGCCCTTACCACATCCTCGTGCCGCTGGCGGATCCAACCTCGGCGAACTCACTCGTTCGACTCGCCGAAACTGTCGCCACGACCAAGGAGCAGGCGATACTCACGTTCGTCCACGTCATCCCCGAGTACGATCCTCACTCCCAGTATTCCGGAGCCGGGCGGGAACGCCTCGTGGCGGACTCCTCGGCCCAGCTCGAGCGGATCTGTGACCGGATCGAAGCCGACGACATCCGCTGTCGGAGTTCGACTGTCGTCTCGCATCGATCCTTCTCGGAGGTATTCGATATTGCCGATCGAGAGAGCGTCGATCTATTGCTCGTCGAGCGAGGCGACAATTATCTCTGGTCCTCCGGCCGGGCCGAAGGGCGACTCGACGAACTCACGCGCCGGCTTCCCTGTGACGTCTTGATACTGGAAGACCGTGGCTTCGACCCAGAACGGGTGCTCTTGCCCGTCATCGACAATCCCCACGCCGCCCTGAACGCCCAGATCGCCCGAGCCCTCCGGGAGGTTCACGACGCCTCTATCACACTCCTTTCGGTCGTTCCCCCGGGGAAAGATCCCGAACGGGTAGAAGAGAACCTCCGGAACTGGGCCATCGACCACGGTCTGGAGGACGAGGCCCAGGTCGTAGAGACCGGGAGTGTGGAATCGGCCATCGAACGGGGGGCTACCGACCACACGATGATTCTCGTCGGGGCCACAGAACAGGGACTCCTCTCCCGGACCGTCTCTGGAACACTCCATTACGACATCATCTCCGAGACCGGGCGGACGGTCCTCATGGCCGAACGTCCGACCGAGCGAAGCCTCCTCGAACGGCTCTTCAAGCGGCGATAGCCTACTTCGAGACGCCCGCCTCTTCGAAGGTCGCCATTTCTCGGAGTGTGGAACACGCTCCCTGGTAGATCGAAATCCCGAGTGCCGCCCCGGTCCCTTCGCCCAGCCGCATTTCGAAGTCGAACAGCGCCTCCAGCCCCAACTCGTCGTATTGGACTTCGTGTCCGGACTCGACTGAGCTATGAGACGGGAGCAGATAGTCGGTCACGCGTTCGTCTATCGAGGCGGCCACTAACGCCCCAGATCCGGTGATGAAGCCGTCGACCACGACCGGGATCTGCCGACTCGCTGCTTCGAGGGCGATTCCAGCGAGAGCGCCGATTTCGAAGCCACCGACAGATCGGAGCACGTCGAGTCCATCGTCGGGGTCCGGGGCGTCCGCCTCGAGGGCTTGCTCGACGATGGAAATCTTTCTCGCCAGTGCTTCGTCGTCGATGCCGGTTCCGCGGCCGGTCACCATTTCCGGATCCGCACCCGTGATCGCGGCGGTGATCGCCGCACTCGGGGTCGTATTCCCGATGCCCATGTCCCCGAGTCCGATGATATCGGCGTCTGCGGCGTGCTCTGCGACGACGTCGCGCCCCGCTTCGATGGCGGCGCTGGCCTGCGTTTCAGTCATCGCGGGTCCGGTTGCGATATTATCCGTCCCCGAACTCACCTTTTTGACGACCACGGACTCGATACCGGGGTAATCCTCGGCCGCGACGCCGACGTCCACGATGAGGTTTTTGGCGTTTACCGTGTTCGCGAGGGCGTTCACTGCTGCCCCGCCGTGAGCGAAGTTCGCCACCATTTGAGCGGTCACGTCCTGTGGAAACGCGCTCACGCCCTCTGTCACCACGCCGTGATCTCCGGCGACGGTCGCAATTACGGGATCCGCGAGCGTCGGGGTTTCTTGGCCGGTCATGCCGGCGATTCGAACCGCGACGTCCTCCAATCGGCCGAGACTCCCGGGGGGCTTCGTGAGGTTTTGTTGACGCTCCTGGGCGCGGGTCATCGCCACCTCGTCGAGAGGCGGAATCTCGATGTCCATACTCACCGCTGTGTCCGATACACAATCAATATTTCTTTTCGACAATCACACCTGTATTGGACGAAAACGTGGCTTTTGGAGGCAGAAGCACGCGATTCTCCGTCCGAAGTCACGTATTCAGCCGGGGAGAAAGATGGATTAGACGTCTTCTGATTCCAGTCGATCGACCGAATTCTGTATCTCCTGGACGCTCGCGACCTGCTCTTCGGTGCTTGCGGCGACGCCTTCGGTTTCGTCTGCGACATCGCCTGCTTTCTCCCGGGCCTGATCGACCATCGCGGCGATTTCCTCCGCGCTTGCGGCCTGCTCGTCGGTGGCCTCGGAGACCTCTTCAATCCCCGCAACCGTGTCATCGACGAGGGTCGCGATCTCATCGAGCATGTCGATGGAGTCATCGACCTCCGAAACACCGCGCTGGATTTGTTCGCGGGTGGAGTCAAGACTCATCACGGTTTCGTTCGTGTTCTCCCGGATCTCTTCGAGCATGCTCTCGATTTCGCCGGCTTGCTCCTGGGAGTCCTCGGCGAGGGATTTGACCTCGTCGGCGACGACCGCAAAACCCGACCCGGCATCGCCAGCTCTGGCGGCCTCGATGTTCGCGTTGAGTGCAAGCAGGTTCGTCTGATCGGCGATGTCGTTGATCACGTTGACGATCTCGTCGATCTCCTCGACGGTCCGCTGGAGTTCGTTCAGGTCTGTCTGGACCTGTTCGCTCGCCTCGTTGACCTCCTCCATCACCTCACGTGCCTGCTCGCCGGTTTCCTGCCCGGTGTCTGCCATTTCTCGGGCGTCCTGGCTCTGGCTTGCGACCGTATTCGCACTCGAGGCAACCTCCTCGATCGTCGCCGAGAGGTTCGAGACCTCGCCGGCGATCTGGTCCATACTGTCTCGCTGGTCGTCTGCCAGTCCGCTGATTTCGGTCGTACTCCCTGCGACCGTATCCGCCGCTTTTGCGAGTTCGTCGATCGAACTCTGGACCTCCGTGGCTACGGATCGCTGGCGCTCGATGGTTTCGTCCAGTTCCTCGGTATAGGAGTGAATGTAGGTGTCCGCGACGACCTGCATGTCGAGGTTGATTATCTTCAGGATCGAATGGAGGTCTTTGACGCCCGCCTCGACGACCTCGTTTGCGGCGTCGACGCCAGCCTCGACGGCAGCCTCGATCTCCCCGCTTTCGCCCATCGATTCGGTAACCTGCTCTTTTAGCACTTCGCCGATCTCAGCCTGAATCCGTTCGGTGACGAGCGGGATCAGGAGGTTGTAGTAGACCCCGTACTGGCCGATGTACTGTTTCATCGGCATTTCCAGGAGGTCATGGAGCTTGCCGATCCGGGCCCGATCGCGGAAGTAGTCTTCCCCGTAATCGCCGTCGGCCAGGGTGACGAGGTAGGACTGTTGGGTCTGTTTGAGGGCCTCGATGCCCTTCGGGGACCGCTCGACGATTTCGGTGGTCTCCTCGAAGGACATGATGTTCTCGTAGAACATGTCCGCGATTTCTTCGCTGTGTGCCTCGAAAACGTCCTCATACCGGTCCAACCGTTCGACGTCCTCTGCATCGAAGTCGACGAAGTCCTTTCGCCAGGCGATTTCTTCTCGATCTAAGCCGATGTCGCTGAGAAGTGCATCGGGGTCAACGTGGGGATTGAGGCCACCCTGCCCGAAATTGGCCGCGTGATCGCTCATATCTAGGGGTCAAACGGAGATAGGGGTTTAGAAACTTCTGCTAGATTATCAGGCTTAGTAATTGGGAGGGCCAAAACTGCCTGTTCGCATCCCGTGAGGACCCGTTTCGGTATTTCAGACCGACACTCCGCCCTCGATTGGATCCGCTACGGTGCTCGCTCGACTTTTATGCCATCAACCCTCGCATTCGAGGGAGAACTTGTTTATAACCCAATAGGTATACCCCGACGAATAGCGCCCAGGCGCCGATAAATATCTCCCACGTGCCGAGGGCTGGATCGCCGGAGAGGACATTTGCCAGGCCGGCTTGTTCGCCGAGAAATCCAAGTCCCGTGAAAACAGCCGAGCCGATTGTCATTACGAGAAACGAAACACCATCTGTGAGAAGATCGGCAATGAGTTCTTGCATGGGGGTCAGAATGTGGGTAGCACTCATCAACTTGTTGTTTGCATCGGATCGAGCGTTTCGCAAATCTTTAGCCGTTTGACCGCTTGCGCCCGATTATGCCCGGACATAGACGAATGAGTTATGGCCAAATGGCAAAGACTGGGTTTTTGCTCGGGGTGGGGCTGTTCCTCATCGGTGCGGTCGGGGAACTGGCGATTCAGTCCCAACTTGTGCTGGTTCCAGCCTGGGAAGAGACGCTGCTTTTCGACTTCGAGGTGCTCGGAATTGTTCTGTTCGTCCTTTCACCGTTCGTTTTCGGTATCGCGCTTCCGTTGATTCGAGGCTGAGTTTTGTTCGGGTGAACTGGGCGGTTGTAGGGGTTTAGTAGTGAAAACGCGTTGTCGGTTTAGAACAGGCCTATGATCTCAAATTAACGGGGTGACA
>CAZJZA010000089.1:0-7208 GCA_964550355.1 uncultured Halobacteriales archaeon | reverse complement strand
AGGACGTTGTCCGTGGAGGGTCGGTCCGCCGATCGCTGACTGCCGGTGAAGACGATCGGGACCGGCGTCTCGAGCATAAAGGAAAGCGCACTGGCGGAGTACTGCATGGTGTCGGTCCCGTGCATGACGACGACGCCATCCGCCCCGGCCTCGATCTCCTCGACGACGACGTCCGCGAGGTCCTGCCAGACTGCGGGGGTCATGTTTTCAGAGAGGATATTGCGCACGACCCGTCCCCGGTAGTTCGCCATCCCCGCCAGCTCGGGGACTGCCCGAAGGACGTCCTCGGCGTCAAACTGGGCGGTGACCGCGCCGGTCCGATAGTCCACGGTCGAGGCGATGGTCCCGCCAGTCGTGAGAAGCGAGATCGTGGGGAGGTCAGGATCGAACGTCACCGTCGATTCCTCGGTGGTCTCTCCCTCCTCGATGTCGTACACGTCGGTCTCGAGGACTTCGGCAGTCGCTTCGTCCCTGTCCACCCCGACGTTGTACCCGCTTTCGAGCTTGACGACCAGATACTCCGCCGTCGAGGAGGGCATCACGATTCCCTCGTGGCGCTTTCCGGCCCGCTCGACGCGGACACGGTCCCCTGGGTTCATGGACTGGGCTAATCGGGCTCGACCCTTGAAACCATCTACTCCGGTGTGTGACAGACGCTCACAGGTGATACGTTATCCCCCCTGGCCGTTCCCGGACTATGTAATCCCACACCTGCCGTGCTCGGATTATCTACTCCCACACCTGCCGTTCCCGGAATATCTACTCCTCCCATGCCGTGCTCGGACTATTTACTCCCGACCTGCTCGCGGATCCGCCACTTGTCCTCGACCTGGACGACGACATCATCGCGTTCCAACCGCGAAAGAACCGTCACGACCAACTCCTCGGGGACTTCCACGTCCCGGGCCAGGCCGGTCGTGGTGCGAGTGCCACCGGCTAGTGCCCCGAGGAGTTCGGCGGTCAGGTGCCCCCCGTTGTCACCGTCGATCGATTCTGAAAGCTCCGCCTGGACCTCGGTGAGCCGGCCCTGTACCCACCGCTGGGCCATCGAGAGTTCCCGTTCGAGTTCCCGAAGGTTATCGAGGCGTTTCGCGAGAGAGGGCATATCGCCGTGGCCGTCGAAATCCGTGGTCACCTGGAGATGCGAACAGCGACCGAGATCGAGATCCGCACTCGCCGGATAAGCGCTTTTGGCCCCGAAGTCGTAGGGGGAAACCTGCACCTCGAGGCGGAGGTTCTGGGCGATGTGGAAGTACTTCCGGCGGCGGTCGTCGACGTGGCTTTCGACCAGGCCGGCCTCGTCGAGTCGACGCAAATGGTCGATGACCGCCTTCGGGCTCACCTCGATGTACTCGCTGATCTCGGTCACGTAACTGGGCTTGTGGGCGAGCAATCGCAGGATCCGCCTGCGATTCTCGTTGCCCAAGAGATCGAGGAGCGCACCGGAATCCATCTAGAAGCAGGTCAGGGATCGTCGGGGAAAAGGATGTCTGCTCCGGGCCGGCGACGGACTTATACCCACCCATGACAGAGATTGACACACATGTTCGCGCCGTTCTCGAGCGGCTATTACCTCGGCCGCCTGTACATCGCGCCAAGCGAGGGCGATGAGGCCGTGCTGCAGGAAACCCAGCACGAGAGCGTGAACCGGGAGCTTTACGCCACCGGATCAGGGGTTGAGCGACTCGATCGACCGCTCGTGATGAAACTCGAGAACAGTCACTTCGCCGTGCATCCAGACGCGTCGGTCCCCGAGGGTGCACTCGGCGTCCCCAGGGAGATCCTCGAATCGGCCAAGGTCGAGAACCCGCCCGAACTCCGAGAGGTGCTGCTCGCCAAAGCCGAACACGCAGCGCGGCTAGTCGATTTCGGGGCGGTTTGATTCCGACCGAGGCGGGCAAGAGGATTTTCCAGAGCCGCCAGTCGAAAAGCGGCGAAACAGGGTTCGAGCCCCAGACACTTCCCCAAACAGCCCGTATCCTGGACATGGACACATCCACGACGCCGCCCGAAGAACGAACCGAGGAGGAGTGGCGCTCGGTACTGGGCCCGGAAGAATACCGCATCCTTCGGAAGCGAGGAACCGAACCGAAATTCAGCGGCGAACTCCTGGACGTGGACGAGCCGGGGGAGTTCCGCTGTGCCGGGTGTGGGGCGGTCCTCTTCGAGAGCGACCAGAAATTCGACTCCAATTCCGGCTGGCCGAGTTTCTACGACGTGGCCGACGCGGGGCAGATCGAGACGGAAGTGGATACGAGACACGAGATGGAGCGCCTGGAAGTTCGCTGTGGTTCCTGTGGTGGGCACCTCGGACACGTCTTCGATGACGGACCGGATCCCACCGGGAAACGGTACTGCATCAACTCCGTCGCACTCGAGTTCGAGCCGGATGCGGAGGCCGGGAACGAAAACTGAACGGCAGTCGGAGATATTTGTTGTCGCTGACAGTCCGTCATAAGCGTACCCGAATCTACTGTCAGAGAAAATACTTAAAAGGTAACCACGACCGGTCTTCCCTACCCTCTACGGATTCGGTTTCCAAAATCACCTGTTTTGTGGCGCTCACTGATCCCCGGCCGGCTTTTTAGCCGAAGTACCTGAACTATATAGACAACAAGTAGCACACGACCCACACCGGAGTGGTACACCACCATCAGTGCCCTACATATCAATATTATAATAGTTCATGTAGTGGGGCGTCGGTGTTTCACGTGATGGTCCAGGAGCAAACCCGACCGTCGCGTATCGTTTCCCGCCGCAAGTTCCTCGTCGGTGCCGGAGCAGCCGGAATTGCAGGCCTCGCCGGCTGTACCGGTGGGGGCGATGGGACAGAGGATGGCGGCAACGAGAACGGTGACGAGAATGGAGACACGGGAGGCAACGATGCCCACTCGGGGAACATCAGGATCTCCGGCAGCAGCACGGTGTACCCGGTGGCCCAGGAAGTCAGCCGTCTATTCAAGCAAGAACACGACGGCGTGAGCTTCAACCTCACTCGTGACGGGAGCTCAGGCGGCTTCGAGAACGTCTTCATTCCCGGCGACAGCGACATCAACAACGCGAGCCGACCCATCAAACCCGAAGAAGTGAAGCGGCTTCGCGAGAAGAGAATCGAGCCGGTCGAGTTCTTCGTCGCGCAGGACGCCCTCACCGTGGTCGTCAACAACGACAACGACTGGGTCGACTCGATATCGCTCGAGACGCTGCAGGAGATTTGGTCGCCCGGCACCAAACCCGAAACGTGGCGTGACGTCAACGCCGATTGGCCGGACGAGCCGTTCGACCTCTACGGCCCCGCGACGACCTCAGGGACGTTCGATTATTTCACCGAGACAGTCGTCGGCGAGGAGGACAAGATCCGCGAGGACTTCGAGGGCACCGAGGAGGACGATCTCATCGCCCAGGGTGTTGCTGGTAACGAGTACGCGCTCGGCTACTTCCCCTTCGCGTACTACGTGAACAACCCGGACAGCGTCAAGGCACTCAGCCTCAGCCAGGGCGGGGGCGACCCAGTCCCGCCGAGTCTCGAAGGCGCCAAGAGCGGGAACTACCCGCTCGCTCGGCCGCTTTTCTTCTACGCGAACATGAACAAATTGCAGGAGAAAAACCACCTCCAGGAGTTCATCCGCTTTTACATCAACGAAGCCGACGAGGACTACGTCGCCGAGCAGATCGGGTACGTCCCAAGCAGCGATCAAATGGTCGAAGACAACCTCGCGAACCTCGAAGCGGGCATCGCCGGCGAGTACGAATTTAGTCCATAGCCCGCAGGTTGTTCGACAGAACCATTTCGATTACCCCTTCGCAATAAATGAGTAACGAACCAAAATCGGCATCTGACCCCCTCCAGCGCCAGGGGTTCGTCGTCCGCAAGGAACGCCTCTATGGCGGGTTGATCGCGGCGAGTGCCGCGCTCACGATCCTCGTAACCGTGGGCATCATCCTCTCACTTTCCGGACATGCGCTTACGTTCTGGACAGAGGTCTCGCCGATCGCCTTTTTCACCGGCACGCACTGGAGCCCGATTATCGGTGGCAGCTACGGCGTGCTGCCGCTCGTGAGCGGAACGCTGATCGTTACCGTCGGCTCGGCACTCATCGCTTTGCCCGTCGGATTGGCAGCCGCGATCTACCTGAGCGAATATGCGAGCGAACGCTGGCGGTCGATGCTGAAACCGGCCCTCGAGATCCTCGCTGGCGTCCCGACAGTTATCTACGGGTACATGGCACTCGTGTACGTGACACCGCTGATCGATAGCGTGCTCCCGCTTTCCGTCCAGTTGATTCCAGCCGGGCTCCCACTCCTTCCGGAGTTTGCGCTGGTATTGCCATCTCTCCGGACGTTCAACGCGCTGTCCGCGAGTATCGTCGTCGGCATCATGATCATCCCGATGGTCTCCTCGATCAGCGAAGACGCCCTCAGTGCGGTGCCGGACAGCCTCCGGGAAGCCGCCTACGGACTCGGATCAACAAAGTTGGACGTCTCGACGAAGGTCGTCGTCCCGGCTGCGACCTCGGGAATCGTCGCCTCCTACGTCCTCGCGCTTTCCCGAGCGATCGGGGAGACGATGGCGGTGACCATGGCCATGGGGATGAGCCCACAGATGCCGTACTTCCCGGACCTCTTCAGAAACCTCGCGGAGTCGAGTCAGACGATGACCGCGGCGATGGTCCAGATCGCGAGTGCTGACTCCCTCGGCGGGGTCACCTACGAGGCGATGTTTGCCATCGGCATGACACTGTTCGCCATCACGCTTTCGATGAACGTGCTGGCCGAACTCGTCCGGCGTCGTTTCAGGGAGGCCTACGACTGATGGCGCTCGAACACGAGCCCGGGGACCAACTCCGCGACGCGAGCGGCACACGACTCCGACGGCTCAAGGGTCAACTCTTCGAGGCAGCACTCCTGGGGGCGACGCTCGTCGGTATCATTTCGTTGGTCGTCCTGTTCGGCTACATCTCGTTTGACGCGTTTCGGCCGCTTTCGGCATCGACCCGGTGGTATCTCCTGTACGCCGGGACGCTCGTGACGCCGACGGCTGCGTTCACGTGGTACGCGAGACGGCACCCGGCCGTTCGAACCGCGAACGCGAAGGCCTTCGCCGTCGTGTTCGGTGCCTTGACTGTGAGCCTTCTCACGTACGTGATTGCGGACGCAGTAAGTCCATACGACGTGCTCCTCTACCTTCTGTTCGGAGCCGTTCCACCGCTGCTCGTCGGCGTGTACGCCCGGCTGACTGAAGACAGGACGTACACTGAGCCTGCGATACCACTGGCGAGCGTGCTCGGACTCAGCGTTGCCGCTCTCCTCTACGGTTTCCTGCGTCCATTCGTCGCCATCGCGGCCCCCTGGATCGCGTATTATGGAATCACGACCCTTCCCGTAGCCGGGATTCTCGGCGTGGTCGTGTCACGTCGCTTTTCACCCCGGCGCGGCCAGATTGCCGCGGCAGGCGTCTTTCTCGGCACGCTCCTGCTCGCCGGTGGGTTACTCGGCGTCGGTATCGACCCCTCGTTCTGGATCGTGCTCTTCTCGGCGTTCGTGGTCCCGGTGGGCTACGTCATCGGCTCGACGGCCCTCGCGGAGACGGAGGGTCGAATCGGCGTACTCGGCCCGTTCGTCCTGATCGGTGGACTGCTCGTGGGCGCCACCATCGAACGACTGCTTGGGATACAGGGTCTCGAGAGCTTTCTGACCCCGACGCTTCTGCTTTCCTCCTGGAACGGGTTGGACGCGAGTAACGCCGGCGTCTATCCCCAGATAGTCGGGTCGATCGTGGTCGTGGGATTCATGGCGCTTCTCGCGTTTCCGGTCGGAATCAGTGCAGCCGTCTACCTCGAGGAGTACGCCCCGAAATCGGGCTGGGGCGGTCGGTTGGCCACGATCCTCGAAGTGAATATCGCGAACCTCGCGGGCGTCCCCTCGGTCGTCTACGGCCTGTTGGGGCTGGCCCTGTTCAGAAACACGCTGGGATTCGGAACCGGTATCGTCGTCTCCGCCTCGGGGACGCTCGGACTCCTCATCCTTCCGATCGTGGTTGTCTCCGCTCAGGAGGCGATCCGTTCTGTCCCCGACTCGCTGCGAGAGGCATCCTACGGCATGGGCGCCAGCCGCTGGCAGACGCTCCGAAACGTGGTCTTTCCCCGGGCGATTCCGGGCATTCTCACGGGAACGATTCTGGCACTGGCCCGGGCGATCGGTGAGACAGCTCCGCTCGTGATCATTGCAGTGGCGACGACCACATACACGCCACCAGCGGGGCTGTTCTCGTCGGCGACGGCGCTCCCACTCCAGATCTTTGCAGCCCGCAGTAACGTCGGCCCGGCGTTCAGACATGGGATCGTGCCAGCGGCCGCCGTCGTGTTGTTGGTACTCATGTTGGTAATGAACGCGACGGCCGTTGCCGTCCGGAACCGGTACGAACAGGAAACATAATTGTTATGACACAAACATGAGTCAACCAGATTCCCCGATCAGACAAACGTCGGTCCAACCCACAAATGAGGCAGCGACTAACAACCCCCAGAGGACGAACGGCCAGTCGGCTATCGAGGCCCGTGATCTGGACGTTCACTACGGGGACGAACAGGCACTCCAGAGCGTGACCATGCAAATCCCGGATCGGCAGGTTACGGCGATTATCGGCCCCTCGGGCTGTGGAAAATCCACGTTCCTCCGGAGCATCAACCGGATGAACGACCTCGTAGATGCGGCGAATGTAGACGGTGACCTGCTGCTCGACGGAACGAACGTGTACGACGATGCCGTCGATCCGGTGGCACTCCGACGCCGGATTGGGATGGTTTTCCAACACCCGAACCCCTTCCCGAAGAGCATCTACGACAACGTCGCCTACGGGCTTCGAATCCAGGGGATTACGGACGGTCTGGACGAGCGAGTAAAACAGGCACTCAAACGGGCAGCCCTCTGGGACGAGGTCAGTGAGCAACTGGAGAAAAGCGCGTTAGACCTCTCAGGTGGGCAACAACAACGACTGTGTATTGCCCGAGCGATCGCCGTCGATCCCGACGTCCTCCTGATGGACGAGCCAGCCTCGGCACTGGACCCAGTTGCAACGGCCAAAATCGAAGATCTGATCGCGGAACTCGCTGCTGAGTATACGGTTGTCATCGTCACCCACAACATGCAACAGGCCGCACGGATTTCGGACCGGACGGCGGTCTTCCTGACCGGGGGGAAACTCGTCG
>CAZJZA010000088.1:0-7218 GCA_964550355.1 uncultured Halobacteriales archaeon | reverse complement strand
CCAAAGATGGCCTTTCCGAAGAGCGGATCGACCGATGCCAGCTCCGCGATTCCGCCGGGAGAGAACGCGACGGTGCCGGTCGTGACGAAAAGGAGCGCCGTTCCGGCGAGTGCGGCGACTCCCCCGCCGAACGTGTAAGCCAGGTATTTTCGTCCGGCTGTCCGGGCTTCTTCGGTTTCGTCGTGGGCGACCAGGGGGTACGTCGCGACGGTCAAAAGTTCGTAAAAGACGTATAGAACAATCAGGTTCGCCGCGAACGCTACCCCGACCGCTGACGCAATGCTCCCGGCAAACGCCGCGTAATACCGCGTTTGGGAATGCTCGTCCAATCCCCGCATGTATCCGATACTGTAAAAGCTCGTCACAAGCCACAGGAAACTGGCAAGCAACCCGAAAACCATCCCCAACGGGTCGGCCCGTAAGACGAACTGCACACCTGGCACGAACGACCCTAAATCGGTCGTCGGTACCCCACCGGCCAGCACGGTTGGAACCATGCTCGCCACGAGGAGCAACGTCGAAACGGACGTGAGGATGGTGAATGCCTCCCGGACGTTTGGATAGCGACGGGACGCGATGATGGCGACGATTCCGAGAATTGGCGTTCCGACTGCCGCGAGCGGCAAGAGCGACGACACACTCGTCATTAGAAATACACCTCCAGCACTGGTTCGTACGCAGAAACCAACTCAGATGCGCCGAGGCCCAGTCCCACCGCTATCACCGCAGCAACGACGACGATGGCCAACATGAGCGCCGACGGTTCGATCCCGCTCCCGCCGTCCGCGACGACCTCGGGTTCCAGGTCGGTTACCGGTTTGGCTTCGGCGAAGTACAATCGTTCGACGAGTCGCCCGAAGTAGCCGAGGGTGAGCAGCGTACTCGCGACGACGACCACGGCGACTGCCCACTCACCCCCCTGGATGGCACCGACGACGATGTTCCACTTACCGGGGAACCCGATTGCTGGTGGGACGCCGACCATACCGAACGCAAGGACGGCAAAGGCGGCACTCGTGACGGGAAACCGGGTACCCAGCCCGGCGAGTTCGTCGACCCGCCGGGCTCCAGCCACAGTGGCAAAGATCCCGACGGCGAGGAAGAGCCCACCTTTCATTATCCCATGTCCGACCAGATGAATGAGCCCACCCGTCACAGCCGTCTCGTTTGCGATTGCTATCCCGGTGACCACGAGCCCGAAGTGCGAGACCGACGAGTATGCAAGCATGCGTTTGAGATCGGTCTGTAAGACTGCGAGCACTGCACCGACCACGATACTCACCGAGGCAAACACGAGCAGCGCTTCTCGCGCCAGGGGAACGGCCTCGAGGAAATCGAGCGTGAAGACGCCATAGACGATTCGGAAGAGGGCATACGCCGCAGCGGTCGAGACCAACGCGGCGATGTAGGCACTGACCGAATGAGGTGATTTTGCGTAAGCATCGGGTTGCCAGGTATGTAGCGGGAAGAGCGCCACCTTCACCGTCAGTCCCACGACAATGAACCCGAACGCCGCGAGCACGAGCGGGGACGTATACCCGACTGCCGGAAGCGAGGTGGAAAGATCGGCCATATTGAGCGTTCCCGTCGCAACTAACAGGTAGCCAACACCCAGCAGGTAAAATGACGCGCCGATTGTTCCGACAATGAGATACTTCAAAGCCGCATAGGCCGCGCCGGTCGAGCGACCGCTGGCGACGATCGCATACGTCGCGAGCCCGGTGATTTCAAGGAAGACGTAGAGATTGAACACGTCGCCAGTTGCAACGAGGCCCGAAAGTCCGGCCAGTAACAACAGCAATTCGCTGTAAAACGCGTCGGAATGAGGTCCGGCCCGAAGCGAGTATACAACGACGCCAAGCGTCGTCAACGCGATCAGCATGTGAAGCGGTGCTGAGACCCCATCGGCGACGAGTTCGATGCCGAAGGGCGGGATGTAACCGCCCACCTCGTAGGTAAATCGGCCCGTCTGCAAAACTTGATCGAGGACGAGCCCCGCAAAGACCACCTGAAGGGAAGCGTACCCAAGTGCCACATACCGACCGAAACGGTCGGACACAATTCCTGTAAGGATAGGCAGAAATGCGGCAAAGATCGGACCAACGATAAGGAGGGCAAGCGCGTCACTCATCGAATCCCACCTCGCGAATCACGTCTTCTTCGAGTGAGCCGTACTCCGCGTAGATCCGCACGATTAGCGCGAGCGCGACAGCGGTCAAGCTCACCCCCACGACAATTGCGGTGAGGATGAGGACGTGTGGCAAGGGACTCACGAGCGTTGCCGACTCTGAACCGGCGACCGGCGGGGCCCCACCGTCCACGTAGCCACTGCTGATGAAAAACAGAAAGATGCCGACCTGAAAGACGTTCAGTCCGACGATCTTCTTGACGAAATTCGGACTGGCAATAACGCCATACAGACCGATAGCGATCAAAAGCATGGCTGCGAGATACGTGGAATGACTGGCAAACAGCTCGATCATTCACTCTCACCCCCCTCGGTGTAACCGGCGGCGAGATTCATGAACAGCGACAGAATGACTCCGGAAACGATTGCTCCAATGGCGAGCTCCACGAGTTCGATGCCATATTTCGTCCCGTGAGGGATCGTGTAAACTTCGTATTCGAGGAACAGCCCCCCCGAGGCCAGTGCCCCGAGCCCGACGAGAACGAAGGTAAAGGCACCTCCGGCAATCGCCAACCGGACCGGTCGATCGGCGATCCACGTCCGGGTCGGTTCGATCCCGAACGCGAATGCGACGAGGATGAGACTGGCAGCAACGATGACACCGCCCTGAAATCCACCCCCGGCGGATTCGGCCCCGTGAAACATCACGAAGAGGCCGAAGGTGAAAACGAAGGGGCTGATGAGACGAACCGTCGTCATGATGATCGTACTCTCGACGTAGGTTCGAGGGGGGCGTGACGCACTCATACGTAGACCTCCCGTCGAAGGACGAGCAACACCGCGATTCCGGCGGCGACGACCACCGTTGCCTCGCCGAGCGTATCGAATCCACGGTAGGCTGCAAGCACTGCAGTAACGACGTTCTCGACGCCAGTTTCCGGATACGCGTATTCGAGGTAGTACCTCGTCACGTCACCGGCGACGACGGGTGACCCTGGATCACCGACCCGGGGAAGTGTCGGGAGGGTTGCCAGCAGACCACCGAGAAGTACGATGACGAGGGCCACCGGTCCCCACCGTATATGCTCGAAGACTCGCTCGCCACCCGGTCTGACGGTCTTGACGATGGTGACGAGAAAGAGGACGGTCGTCGCGCCGGCTCCGACCGCAGCTTCCGTGAGGGCCACGTCAGGCGCACTCAGGAGGACGTACACGATCGCTGCCCCGAAACTGAACCCCGCGAGCGCGATAATCGAACTGAGGACATCTCGAAGAAGGACGGAGATACCCGCAGCAAGGACGACGAAGGCCAGTAACGTGGCAAAGAGGAAAATCTGCATCTATTTTCCCTCCTCTTCGATCGTCCACGGCTTGATGTCCTGGTCGTAGGCGGCTCTCGTGATCGCGTGGGCGGCGGTTGGATTGGTGATGAGCATAAATAAGAGGAGAAAGACGGTTTTGGCGGCTGCGACATCCGAGCCGAGGACGAGGGCTACGCCGGCCAACGACAGAATCGTTCCGAGTGTGTCACTCTTGGAGGTCGCATGAGCGCGCGTATACAGATCCGGGAGCCGAATGATGCCGACCACAGCGACGAAAGAGAAAAAGACCCCTCCTGCCACGAGTAAAACGACCAGGTATTCGAGTGGCGTCATCTACAGGACACCTCCTCGTTCCACGATGAACTTGGAGATGGCGATACTCGCCAGGAAATTGAGCAACGCGTACACGATCGCGATGTCGAGGAATCCCGGTCGTCCGAGTGCCGCCGCGAGAAGTGCAAGCACCACGACGGTGTTCGTCCCCACGGCGTTGATGGCGATAACCCTGTCCTCCATCGTCGGCCCCTCGGCGACGCGGTAGAGCAATCCGACCGCGAACACGACCATGATCGTCGCGGCACCGAGTAGCGCCGTTTCGAGGGTAAGAAGATTTGCGCCAGTCATTCTTCTTCCCACCATTCGGGTCGTTCCGGAACGTGGATCTGCCCGTCCCCTTTGAATCTGGAAATCTCTTCTCTACGTGCCCTCCTGGTATCGACGGGCTCGGGAACCGAGATGCTCTCTCGCTCCGCAGGAGTCGGGATTTTCATGGCGGTCCGACCATAGAAGACAAATCTGACCGCCCGTTCGAGTGCGCCGTCGTCGAGCCCGTCTCGGGCGGACTGTGTGAGGGTATGTATGTAGAAACTGTCCCGCCGAACGTCGACGGTTAGCGTTCCCGGCGTGAGCGTAATGCTATTCGCCAGTGTCGTGACCGAATACTCGCCCCAGAGTGCCGCCTCGAACCGGCGCATTTTCGGATCGATGGGTAAGTTCGGATGGAGGATGATGTAAGCGACACTCAGATTCGCCTTGGCGATCTCCCAGAAAAGATATGGAAAATACACCAGCAATCGGCCCAACTGTGGAATGAGTGTCCGGAAGACTGGGCGCTGTTCTACGGTAATGCCGGCGAAAATCGCCATCGAGAGACCGGCGACCAGCGCTCCAGTTGCCACGTTGAAGACATCGAGGGTTCCACCAACGAGGAGGTAGAACCCGTAAGAAACACCGAAAACGAGTCCCGCTTTGGCAATCGTTGCTCGACTCGAAACCGGTGATCGTCGAGTTACCCGTTCGACCGGTGCTTCCTCCACGGTCAGGCCGGACGTCTCGAGACCGGCGACGAGTGGGGGCATCAGTGGTACGGAACCCCCCGGGCTGTACTCGGGATCGAGAACGACTCGATCGATATCGTGCGCCATCGCGTACTCGTAGATCACCGACACGTAATCTGCCGGAGAGAACAAATACTGGTCCTGACCGATTTGCTCGGTCACGATCTCGATCGTGGGCTGTTCGGCCGGTATACCCTCCTCTTCGAGATCTTCCCGGGCCCAGAGCCGAATGCTGTCCAAAAATGCCTGTGAGTCACCGGGAACGACTTCGACCCCCTGAATCGGTCGCCAGCGAACGGGATAGACGAAATGGACCGTCGGCTTGGATTCACCCTCCTCGCTTTTTTCCTGTGCCTCACGAACGACATGCGCGACCGTGTTCCGGAACGTTTCGGATTCCCCGACCGGAACCAAAATATCGGCGTTAGATGGTGACATTACTCACCCCCCGTCGCACGCGGCGACAGTCGGCTCCATCGTTCGAACATCGTAGTATGTTCCTCTTTTGAATGGGGGACAAAACCATTTCCGCTCTGCGTCCGTGGACGCAAAACTGGCCTCAAGCGAAAGGAGACACCCTGATGAAGGAATTTGGGGCGGTTTGTGGCACTGACCGAACGCTTACCGGGACCCCATTGGACTGGGCAACCAGAACTCCGGTCGAACTGGGTAATCAGAACTCCGGTCGAAGCGGGTAACCAGAACCTCGGTCGAACTGGGTAATTAGAACCCCGGTCGAGTTGGGCAATCCGAACCGCCACATTTTATTCCCGAGCACGGGTACGGTCGACATGGACCAACTCGAACGGTCGCTTCTTTCCGCCCCGATCATCGAGAAGGGCGATTATCAGTACTTCGTCCATCCCATCAGCGACGGTGTCCCGATGTTAGAACCGGGGCTGCTTCGGGAGATCGTGATCAAGATCATTCGGAAGGCACAACTCGAAGACGTGGATAAGATCGTCACCCCTGCCGCGATGGGGATTCACATCTCGACTGCGGTCTCGTTGATGACGGACATCCCCCTGGTCGTTATCCGCAAACGCCAGTACGGCCTCGACGGAGAAGTCCCGCTGACCCAGGAAACCGGGTACTCAGAGGAGGAGATGTACATCAACGACGTGGACGAAGGTGATCGCGTGCTAGTGCTCGATGACGTGCTCTCCACTGGTGGCACCCTCCGGGCCATCATCGAAGCTCTGGAACACATCGGCGCGGAGGTCGTCGACACCGTCGCGGTCATCAAGAAAGCCGGTCCGAACGAACTCGAAGAAAGCGGCCATGACGTCAAAACCCTGATCACGGTCGAAGTCGAGGACGGAGAGGTCGTCATCGTCGACGAAGAGTGAAGAGCCCCGTAATAACTGCCGATTACGCTGCAGTAAGGACCGATTCTACAGGCGGCACAGATCGAGCGTTTCGGGAGTAAACCCCGAGGCGGTTCACCGGTGGACCCGCCAGGTGATGAGACTCTCCGCGACGTAGTTGATCGTCATCCCGACGCCGATCCCGATAAGATTCGCGAGCGTCGGCCAGAAGTCCGCACCCGAAACGACGAGTTCGATCTCGGTCCACGCTGTCAGCACGTAAAGCGTCCCGAATGCAACAGCGAGCCCCCCGATTCTGACCGTATGTGATTTGAGATACCGGCGGCCCGTCGCAGCCAGCCCAGTGCCACCTTCACCGGCGAACGTCCATCGGTCGTTAAGAAAGAACATGAGGGAGATCGACGCCTCGGCCCCGACGGCTTTGGCCGCCAACGGTGGAACGGTCATGACACCGGTCAAAAGAAAGACAATGATCGTCTCCAGCGTCGCTCCACTGATCCCGACCGAGACGAACTGCCCGATTCGGGCCCCCGAAGCGATTGCTCGGAATCTCGCTTGCATCCCCGCAACGAGATCGTCGAGTCCGATCATCACTCACGCTCCACAAGCGGGCGGTCGTCTGGTCCATTGCCGATGGACGAATCCCTGCCCTGGCCTTGCCCTTTCTCTACCAATTTTCGGGCGCGCCGGCGGACAGAGACGAGCGCACGAAGCAATTCTGGGACCGCACTCGTCGTCGTCACCGTCGAATCCGGGTGGTCTATCCAAATCACTGGAACCTCCTCGATTGCAAACCCGAGCGCGTCGGCCATCGCGATGACTTCCACGTCCCAGGCGAAGTTCGGTTCATAAAGATGCTCTCGGATGGCGAGCCACGTCTCTCGGGTCATCGCTTTGGCCCCACACTGGTAATCGCGCAACTCGGCGTCCAGGAACCGGCGAGCAAGCCAGGCAAACACGTCGCCGAGATGCTGTCGGAGGACCGTTTGATGTGACCGAACTTCGGCGTCCGGATGCCGACGCGAGCCGACCGCGAGATCACCGTCACCCGAAAGGACGACATCGACGACGGTACCGATCGATTCAGCGGGCGTGCTTCCGTC